>JBNMOV010000073.1:0-14877 GCA_051275765.1 Maribacter sp.
AGCACAAATCATTTCAGCCCTAACAGAAGGCGTTACCATATGGTATATAACGCAAAGTGAAATGGTAGGTACTTCCAAATTAGTATCTATTTTAGTATCCATCGTAGCGATGGTTTTAGTTATCGCCGTTTTGGAATTAGGCGGAAGAAAATTCCTACAAGTATTGACTCGTGCCATCGTATGGAAGCGTCTTGAAAACGCTTGGTACATTGCCTTGTTTACGATAGTAACTGCAATAACATTAGGAATGGGCATATTGTCTTTCAATTTGTCTACCAATGGCATCCATCATGCCTTCGTATCGAATGTACCAATAGTAGCTCATTTTAATGATGCTACTTTGAAAGGAGAATATCGGAATAGTGTGAAAGAAATTTCAACTCGTTATGATAGTGATTTCAAGATGATTCAAGACAATTACGAAGACAGGGTGAAAAGCACTGCTGATAAGTATGATGCTAGAATTGACGCAGCGAATATAAAAGTAGATGCTTACAACAGAAAGTATAAATCAGGCGAAAAATGGGCGAAGAGCCAAGCCTTAAAATATAGCAAGAAAGCCAATGTTTTGGAAACAGAAAAAACGTCTAACGTTTCTAGTATCCAAGCAGAGCACTCCAAAAAATTGGATGCATGGCAAGCAAAAAAGGATAAAGCTATCCAAGCAGAAAAAGCGAGCATGGTTACCTCCATTGCTAAAAATGAGAATACCTTAACTAAAGTGCATGATTCTAAATCCAAGGATGCCGCGTTCTGGGGAAATCTATTTTCTTTCTTTGTCGGATTCAGTGTTATTTTAGCATTCGTTTGTATTGTAAGTGTAGAAGTTTTTCGAAGAGGTTCTGGTATAGAGGTAACTTATGAGGAAGAAGAGCAGGATGATTCTATCTTAGAAATTATTTGGAATGGTTTAAAAGCTAGATTAGATGCTTTCTTCAGAAGCAAAGCAGAGCGTTTTGCAGGAATACCCGCTAGAGTGAAACAAAACGGAATAGGTGGAGCAGGTGAAATAGGTTATAATTTCAACAGAGGTCTAGTCACCAACGAAGCAAAGGACAATTTCACAGCTTCTGCTAACCAAGAAGACGAATATGATTTCTAATTGAATTCATTATTTAAATCAAATCCCCTAGGATATAAATCCTAGGGGATTTTTTTGTTCAAAACATAAGTAATTACTTATCTATCTCTTTTTACAGATATGTCGCTTATCGCATAAGACAAAGGCATATTTAGCCATTGAAAATGGCACAAATACATTAGAGACAGTAGCTATATGTTATATTAGCTAAATCAAACTCTTGTTCTTGAAACGTTACTAAAACTTGCACTCTCACATAAAAGAGGCATAGGGTTCCTATGCATCCATTCATCATCCATCTAAATTATATCAACATTGGCTTACACTAAATTTTCAAGAAGGGATTTTATCCAATTATCAGCATTAGCAGGAGCTGGAGTACTCGTCACAGGTTGTAAAAAAGATAAAAACGATCCTAATAACCTCTATTCTAATTATTCACCCGCATTAGTTATTGGAACTGGTTTTGGTGGAGCAGTTACAGCACTTAGATTAGGACAAGCAGGCGTTCGTACTATTATGTTAGAAAGAGGCCAAAGATGGCCAATCAATCCTAATGGAAATACCTTTTCTCCCCTTCCCTTCCCAGATAAACGTTCTGCATGGTTCGAAACGGAAACTATTGCACCATTTAATCCTTTTATAGGAGTGAGTATTCCTTTTCAAAAATATGCAGGAGTATTAGAAAGAATCAGATACGACGGAATGGATGTTTATACTGGTGCTTGTGTAGGTGGTGGCTCTGTTGTTTATGGTGGAATTACCATCGCTCCAGAAGAAGAATTATTCACACAAGTTTTCCCTCCTGAAATCAGTTATAACGAATTAACTACTAAGTATTTTCCTATAGTAAAAGCAATGCTAGGTTCTGCACCTATTCCAGATGATTTACTGAATGACAGTCCATATTTCGAGTTTGTAAGAGTCCATGTAGAGCATTCTCAAAATTTAGGATTACCTATAGAGTATTTTGATTCTACATTCGACTGGGATATCATCAAGCAAGAAATAGCTGGCACAGTTCCTTCATCTGCTATTGATGGAGAAATTCTTTATGGTGTCAATAGTGGTGCTAAGAAAAGTCTCGATCAAAGTTACCTTCCTATGGCAGAAGCTACAGGAAATGTGACGATAAAGCCACTTCATCAAGTAAGAGATATCGAACAAATAGATGGTGGATATTATAAGATAAATGTCGAAGTGATCGATGTGGATGGTAATATCGTAGAAGAAATCGCTCATCATTGTAAGCATTTATTTATGGGAGCTGGTTCTGTAGGAACAACTCGTTTACTCATGCGTTCCAAAGAAAAAGGACTCTTAGCTAATATCAATGATTCTCTAGGACAAGGATGGGGTTCTAATGGTGCAACCATGTCTATGCGTTCTAATCTTCCTGTGAATACAGGAAATAAACAAAGTAGCCCTTCATCATCTGCTGCATATGATTTAAATAATGCCATCGCTCCTACTGTTTTGGATATGGCTAATTACCCTTTAGGATTTGAATGTACTTGCCTTATACACTTAGGATTGACACTAGATTCTAATAGAGGTAGCTTTAGTTATAATGAAGGTACTGAAGATATTGATTTGAACTGGACGAATAATGGCATTCCTAAAAACGCCATGGATAATCTAATGGATAGATTGAATGCTTTAAACGGCGGACAAAATGGCGAAGCATTCACACTTCCAGAAACTAAGGATGATTTGACTTACCATCCACTAGGTGGAGCAGTAATGGGAGAAACCTGTGATTTCTTTGGTAGAGTGAAAGGATATGATAATCTATATGTAATGGATGGTGCCTTGATTCCTGGTTCTACTGCTTGTGCCAATCCATCTTTGACCATCGCTGGATTAGCTGAAAGAAATATTGAAACTATTATTTTAGAGGATATTTTATCTTAAAATAGATATTTAGATGCTGAGATGCTAAGATATTGAGATAAATATTTTGGCATCTCAGCATCCACTTAAACTGGAAATGAATTAAAAATTCTACTAGACTTACAAACTCATTCATACTCATGAATAAATCAATCATACTCACTACAATATTTTTTCTAATTTGTATTGTCAATCTATTTTCTCAAGACACGCTCAGAAGAGAAAATGGCGTTGTTTATTTTGGAATTCCTTTGATCACTTCTCCTAATACTGTCGATGGTTTTGGGAGTGCAGATGGAGGTGAATTTGGGACGGATTATGTCTATAGTTATATAGAAATCAACGATTCCTATAATGGTGTCAATATGGAAAATAGTACATGGATGTCCTATGGAGATTTGCTACCAATAAAATTTCCAGATGCGATAGAAATAGGATTAGGTTTCTTTCCAGATACTTTCATTTGGGCATTCCATACAGATACGCTTTTTGTAGAAGTAAAGGATGCTGAAACTACCATGAATCAAGAATATACTTTCATCTATGAAACATTTGATGGAGCAAACCCTGGACCATTAGATTCCTTGTTTATCGCAGAAACAGATGGTACACTTACAGAACCTAGTATTATTCAAGTATTTCCTAATATGAGTACTTCTATTATTGAAACAGCAGCATCTTATGATTTTAATATCTCACCAAATCCATCAAAAGATGATGCTATTATTGAATATTCTCTTTCAGAAGCATCTAATGTAGCAATTAATATCATAGCCATAGATGGAAAAAATCATTTCAAAAGTAGTTCATCTTACCAAGCTAAAGGAGAACATCGTTTTGAAATAAATCATCCATTGCCATTTGGACTTTATATTATTCAATTGCGAATAAACGATAGTATTATCAATCGTAAATGGTTGAAGATCTAAACCATCTCCTTTTGATAACTGTTAATATAATATGAAAGAATATAAAGCCATCAGTTGTACTTATTATGATTATATAGAACACTATGCCACGCTTAGACAAATGGTCAATATTCAATATAAAGACGAAGCCAATCAACTGCAATCCATCCAAAGTATCATCTTAGATACCAAGAATAATGGGAAGGCAGAATATATAATTGTAAAAGATATGGAACAGCCTATTCGCTTGGATAATTTGGTTTCTATTGAGGATAAAAAACTGGCAGATTATTGGGAGTGTAAGTGAGTAATTCTAATTTAGGAAATAGGAAAAGTATCTCACTATGCTATGGCATAGCTCCGTTTTTCGTGCCTTGTCTAATCAAAAAATTGACTATTTTTATTCTAAAAACCAAACTCATAACAAGCTCTTATAATTACAAAAAGAGGTTCTACATATGTAGAACCTCAAGAAATGAATTACTCCGAGTCGGAGTATCATCACTCTCAAATCTCAGCTTTCGATAGTTTCCCAAGGCAGAGCCTCGAGAATATTTAAATCAAAAACTCCCTTAACTCAAAAACCAAGCAAGCCAACTCACCAAGTCATACCGCCTATTGACCAAGTTTAGCTTTTCAACAGCAGTTCTCATTATGGACGTTATTCACTGACAGTCAATTTATTAAGTGTAGTTAAGTTGGCGACGAAATGTTGTTTTATATTTATTACTAAATAAAAATTAAAAAACGAAAAGCACTTAAATAATTAAAAATGAGATATTTACGTGTTGTTTTATTTTTTATTATTTTTGGAATACTATTTTATTATTATTTATTTTCGCTACTAAAATAGCCATAAATATATGATAATCAGTACTTTAAGTCAATTTTAGAATGGCTGGCTTTTCAAGTACCTTTCCTTGCTGTACATTTGGATTATCAAACATCTTTTTATGATGGCACACCAAAAGTATGTAGTTGTGCATCTTCCAAGTATTATTCATGCATAAACATATTTAGAACTTGTTTAAAACCACAATCAAATCAGATTTTATGAAACGATTATTCTTTTTATTAGGCATCTTTCTAATGTCTATTCCAAATAGTTCTTTTGCGGAGACTATCCCTTCTATTATTGAATCTGTAACGGTCTTCAAGCAAAATGCTAAAGTCACCCGAGCAGCTACCATCACATTAAAAAAAGGGAATAATGAAATTATTCTTGGGGATTTAACCCAGTCTATTCTGGTTGTAAGTTTACAAGTCCAAGTAAAGGGTGATGCTACTCTTTTGTCAGCAGCACACCGGACGAACTATCTCAAGGATATGGAAAAGCCTAAAAAAGTGGCAGCCATTCAGGATTCATTGGAAAACTTGACTTATGACTTGCAATGGCTCAAGAATGAATTGCTCATTTTGCAAGGGGAAGAGAAAATCATTACACAAAATAATCCATTGGGAAGTAAAAAAGATGAGGGGTTTACAGTAGAGGAAATACAAAAACTCACCATCTTTTACAGAAAGCGACTCACCGAAATCAAAAGAAAAATATTGGATACTAATCGTGAATCCAAAAAGTTACAAGCGGAAATCAATCGTCTGAATACCCACTTGAATTATATTAATCAGCAGGGTTCAAAACCAACGGGTGAAATAGTACTACATTTCTTTTCGCCTTCTGATAAAACTATTCCGATTAAATGCAGCTACCTGATTAATAATGCTGGTTGGACACCCTTATATGATTTAAAATCCAAGGCAATCAGTTCCCCTGTCCAATTGGTGTATAAGGCAAATGTTTATCAAAATTCTGGACAGGATTGGAAAAATGTAAAGATGAAAGTTTCCACCAATAATCCAGCTGCTAATAATAGTCGTCCGATTTTGAATCCTAGGTACGTTCAGTTTTATGTAGTTGCCCAATCTGCATATCTACAAAAACCATCTTATTCAGAATCTAATATGAATATGGCTACGGTCCCTATGGATAATGCAAGGATAGACAATTCAGCTTTAAAGAATTCTCCGGGACTGGACTTGTCTGAATATCCTCCCCAAAGCGAACCGATGACTATGGAATTTGATGTACCTTACAAGCAGGAAATCCCTTCAGATGGAGTAGGACATATTGTTTTAATGGAGGAGTATAGCCTCTCAGCAGATTATACCTATCATGTCGTTCCTAAAGTAGATTTGGGTGTTTATCTAATTGCCAAAATAACGGATTATGGACAGTACAATCTTGTAGCAGGAAACGCGAATATTTTTTTTGAGGATACTTATGTTGGACAATCCCATATTAATCCAGCTATTACGGCAGATACTCTTTTGTTGTCCTTTGGAAGAGATGAACGAATTACAGTAAAACGTACACGACCAAATAATTTGGAACAGAAAAAAACCAAAACAGGAATAGTTAAGGAGACTTTTGGCTATGAAATAAAAGTCAGGAATAATAAATCCGTAGCCATTGATATTGAAATATTGGATCAGGTTCCATTATCACAAAATAAGGAAATAGAAGTCAAATTGACTGAAAGCAAAGAAGCTAAATATAACAAGGAGTATGGCAAATTACTTTGGAAAGAACGAATATTCCCAGGAAATTCCAAGACTGTCCGCTTTGAATATTGGATTAAATATCCGAAAGGTAAATATTTGACAGGGACATAATTAGATGTCGAGATATTAAGATAGGGATGAGAAATAAATAAACGCTACCACTTATAACGCAGGATTTTTGCTTGCTAATAAGGCGAAAAACGCAGACATAGCCGTAGCTATGGCGAGTATTTTCAACGAAGTTAGCAAACAAAAAGGCAAGTTAGAATGTAGCGTTTATTTGTTTCTCGTCCCATATAGAGATTTCGAGATAAGATTCAGTTTTTTAACATTTTACAATAGAATCATTATTCGATTATTTTTGACTCATTAATTAATACGCAATTGAATAATATATTTCGTATTGGATCTGTTACTCATTAATGAGATGGCGAGGCACAAAACACAGTCGTAGCCATAGCTACGGCGAGTATTTGTAACGAAGTAATCTTGCGAATGAGTCCATTTATATACGAAAGGTATTATTCAATTGCGTATAATACTACTTTGTCAGTTTAGAAAGCAGTACTGCTTTCTAAACTGACAAAGTAGTATTAAAGAGTATCGTACATTAGACTTCTAACAAATATGCTCCACATAGAGAAAACTATGTGGAGCATATTAATTTGAATTCGTAAGTTTAAATATCAGCTATCAACACCTACAAAGCAGCAGGATTACTATACTTTATTCTACCTCTATCATTTTTAATTAATGAACAAATTTCATTTACAGGATCATGTTCAAAAAACAATTTCCAATCCTGTTCCAATGCTTCGTCCAATAATATTTTCTTTTCCTTGAGTGTTTCCAAAGGACGAATATCATAACTCATCACATAAGGCAAACCTAGATGATGCATAGATGGAATCAAATCGGCACAATACACCAATTTAGTATCTCCATAAGGAATAATTGGCATCATCATAGAATCTGTATGACCATAAAGTAATCGAAGTTGGATACCCTCCCACTCTACTTCATTTTTGCCATCAAAATCTATGAATTTCAATAAACCAGCTTCTTGTATTGGCACAAAATTATCTTGAAGATACGATGCTTTTTCTCTGATATTAGGATTCATCGCCCAATTCCAATGAGCTTCATTCGTCCAATAAGTAGCATTAGGAAAAGTAGGGACTAAATTCCCTGCTTCATCCTTAGTCACTGCACCACCAGAATGATCAAAATGCAAATGCGTGAATAATACATCCGTAATATCAGACGCAATCAAGCCCAATTCCTCCAATGAACCCAGCAATGAAGCATCGCCATGTGGATGAAAATGAGAACGGAATTTCGCATCTTGCTTATCGCCAATACCTGTATCTACCAAAATATTGCGACCTTCTTTTTGTATCAATAGACAACGCATCGCCCAAGTACACAGATTATTTTCATCTGGCGGATTCAGGCGTTGCCACATACTCCGTGGAACTACGCCAAACATAGCTCCGCCATCCAGTTTAAAAAAACCCGTTTCTATACTGTGTATTTTCATTTATATATGAAGTCTAGCTTTTCTAGCCAATAACTTTTCTTCCGTTTCTTCCCTATCAGGATCTGGTACACAACAATCTACTGGACAAACAGCAGCACATTGTGGTTCTTCGTGAAAGCCTTTGCATTCTGTACATTTATCTGGTACGATAAAGTAAAGATCTTCTGCTACTGGACCTTGAGGATCATCTACGCCTACTGATACACCAGTTTCTAATTCGTATTGTCCTTTCACACCTGTTCCTTCTGAAATAGCCCATTCTACTCCTCCTTCATAGATGGCATTATTGGGACATTCTGGCTCGCAGGCACCACAATTAATGCATTCATCTGTAATTATTATAGCCATAGTTTTGGCGTCTGTTTTATAAAAAAATAAGTAACTCTCTCAAATTTACAACAAAAGTAAAGATTTAATGTTTCACTTTCGAATCATCTGACGATGATTTTTACTTTAAAATGTTTTTGTTTGTTTATAATTGAATGGAAGGGCTGTATCGTGCGGCCCTTCTTTTGTTTGTAAAAACCCCACCTAATTTCTTTCAAACCCCTCCTAGTCTCCCCAAAAGGGAAGGATTTATATCAACTTCCTCTCCTTTGAGGAGGCTAGGAGGGGTTAATGATTAAAATGGAAATATTTCTTATACCCTTCTGAAAACCATTGAATAGAGTGGAAATTAATCCAGTATAGAAGTTTCTATGACCACATCACTGGTAATCGTTTTATGAACAGGACATTTTGAGGCTATTTCTTTCAATCTGTTCTTTTGTACATCCGTCAAATCTCCTACGAATCTTAGCTTTTTATCAATATGATCCAAAAATATATTCTTGTCCATATCCTGTATATGTTTTTTGGAATGAGAGAGATAAACATATACTTCCTGCAAATCCCACTTTTTACGACGAGCATACATTTTCAAAGTCATCGCTGTACAAGCTGCCAAACCAGCATTCAATAATTCATAAGGAGACGGACCAAAATCATCCCCTCCTACTGATTCTGGTTCATCCGCTAAAAATGTATGATTTTTTGTGTAAATGGACGTCGTAAAATTATTCTCCAAAATATTGAGATGCCCTACGACTTGCTCTCCTTCCGTTGAAACATCGCTACTTGGTTTTCTAGGAAAATATCGTTGTACCCATGTACCGATTACATTTCCAACATAAATACTATCTTCCTTTTTTGTCAATAAGTGATCTGCATCATCCAAGGATACAAAGCTTTTCGGATGAAAAGCATGATGATATATTTTGTGAGCATTTTCGATCCCTACTATCTTATCAAAAGGAGAATGTAGTACTAATAATGGCTTTTTTAATCGCTTCGTAATCGCCAATAAATCTACATTCTTAAACCCTTCTACAAAATCATGATTGATATTAAAAGGTCTTCCACCTATATTGACTTTTACATTCCCTTTAGTTCCTATTTCATCTATCTGATGCGAAAAATGTTGAGTCGTATGTTCTGCACTTGCTGGAGCTCCTATCGTAGCTACTGCTTTTACAGCTACTAATTTTTCTCCAGCTGCAATCACAGCTGCACCACCTAATGAATGTCCAACCAACAAAGAAGGAGCTTGATAATGCGTTGTCATGTATTCATGCACATCTATCAAATCAGATATATTAGCAGAAAAATGGCTATCCGCAAATTCTCCATCGCTACTCCCCAATCCTGTAAAATCAAATCTCAATACAGCAAATCCATGCAAAGTCAATGTTCTACTGATATTTTTGACAGCATTCAGATTACCACTACAAGTAAAACAATGTGCAAAAATAGCATAATGCTCTGGCTTTTGATTAGCTGGAATTTCTAGTTTTGCACTTAGTTTTATTCCTTTCCTATTAATGATTTCTAATCTTATACTTTTCATTTGCTTAATTTGGTTTTAAGATGTTTCAATTTATCTGAATGAGCATGTTTTGAAAACCTATCCATTATTAATGCCAACTTAGGATTAATCCACCTTTCACAAAATGCCTTTTCAGGATTACTGTAATAATAATCTAAAAAGTTTTCTTTATTCAATTTGAAATCAATAAATGGCAACACTTGTGTAACTAATGGATTGATAAAGTCCTTTTGAAACGATGCTATTAATTGCTGTACTTCTTGCTGCTTTTCTTTTGCAAAGGCATAAACTGCGGATCTATATTTCTTCCTCATCGAATGATTAGAAGTAGAACTATGCGTATATAAATGCACTTCCACCAAAACATCTAAGCTAATGATCTCTGAATCGAAATGAACAATAACTGCCTCAGAAAACGAAGTATTCTCATTCGTAGAAGAAATCCAACCTTGCTCCACTTTTTCTACACCAACTAGACTTTGAAAAACAGCTTCTGTACACCAATGACATCCGCCTCCAAAACCTATTTTTGTCAAATGTTTCATTTTTCACCCTGAATCTAAAATACTTATGAAAATCAATAATACGTTGCCTTCATTTTAGAGGGGCGAGGAGAGAGGACATTTGGCAAAGCCAAATGGAAAGGAGAGAGGAACCAACAAAATATGTCCTCTTTCCTCTCAACGCAGCCTGCTGCGTGCCCTCTCTTACGAACTACAAGATAACATAGAACAACCTACTTTATGCCTTGCCCATTCTGGACGTAGACTAAACCATTGCTCATATTCTGGTTGTTCTGCATAAGGTTTTTTCAGTACTTCATGTAGTTCATTAATGAGTGTATAATCGCCTTTATCTGCTTTGTCTATTGCCAGTTGTGACATATAATTTCTGAGTACATACTTAGGATTAACTTGATTCATCTGAACTTTTCGTGCTTCATCAGAAATGGTTTCCTTTTGCAATAACGTAGCATATGCTGACAACCAATTATGCCATCTCATCTTAGCTTGATCCTCGATTTCATGTGGCTGATAAAAAGCAGCATTTATCTTTTTCAGATGTTCGCTTGGCTTACTTTCGTTCTTGGATATGTTAGCTAGATTTCTGTAAAAAATCGTCATATCCGTTTCATTGGTTTGCAATATTCCTCGCAAATTACTGATTAAAGCCGCCGTTTCTTCTGTATCAGATTGCAAGCCTAATTTCGAAAGCATCATTTTCCTATTCTTGTTAGGATATTCATTTTGAAAATAATGAAGCGTCTCTTCTAATGGCTCAGTTTCTTCTATTAATAGCAATAATACATTCGCTAGTTGAACCAAATTCCATAAAGCCATATTCGCTTGATTACCAAAACGGTATCTTTTTCCTTGTGCATCAGTCGTATTAGGAGTCCATGAAAGGTCATAGCCTTCTAACCAGCCATAAGGTCCATAATCGATCGTCAATCCTAAAATGGACATATTATCTGTATTCATGACGCCATGCACGAATCCTATTCGTTGCCAATGTAAAATCATATCCAGTGTTCGCTCAGCTACTTCTCTGAAAAATTGGATATACGCTTTCTTACCTGTTTCTTTGATATTAGGAAAGAAATGCTGAATAGTATAATCTGTTAATTTTTTCAAATTAACTACATCCTTCCTCGCTCCTAATATTTGAAAACTACCAAAACGAATAAACGAAGGAGCAGTTCTACATACTACTGCACCTTTTTCATAGGCAGGATTTCCATCATACATGACATCTCGCATGACTTCATCTCCTGTCAATGAGAGAGAAAGTGAACGTGTAGTTGGCACACCTAAATGATACATGGCTTCGCTACAAAGATGTTCTCTTACAGAAGATCGAAGCACCGCCAAACCATCTGCAGTTCTGGAATAAGGCGTAGCACCAGATCCTTTTAATTGTAATGCCCAACGTTTTTTATTGTGCTTAACTTCACCTAAATTGATGGCTCTGCCATCTCCTAATTGTCCTGCCCAATGCCCAAATTGATGACCACCATAACACATCGCATAAGGCTGCGTTCCTTCTAATACTTCTGCTCCAGTAAATACATTTTTGAAATGTTCTGACTGAGCAGCTTCTTTACTCATTCCTAATGCTGACAACATCTCAGCAGACGTATGAATAATACTCGGATTGGATGGTTTTCTTGGTGTTACATAAGAGAAACAAGCTTCTTTGACTTGTCTTCTTGTATTATTTTTATTAGGATCTGCTGGCAGTTCCTTATTAAATGTATCTGATATATTGAGTTTCAATTTCATTGTTTGTTTGCTTTATAACGCTATATTCTCATTCCATTTATTTCCTTCTCTTGCTACTTTTCTAATAAAAGAACAAATAGGCACTGCTTTTAGATCATTCTTTTTAATGTATTCGAATGCTGCCTCTACCAGAATTTTCCCCATGCCTCGCCCTCTCAATGCTGCTGGAATTTCAGAATGTACCAAATATAAGGTTTCATCTTCCAAAGTATAACTTACTGTCGCTATTTGTCCCTCTACTTCCATTTCAAATCGCTTTTTCTCAGGGAAGTGTTTTATTTCAAATGAGTTCATATTATGATGTTATTTTATCGCTATTATGATAGACTTTATTACGAATAGTTTTTTATGAGAGACAAATTAGAGATTTTGAAAATAAACAAGACCTTTTTCGAAAATCGTAGCCTTAGGGATGAGAAATAACGCAGTAGATTTTTAAAAGGTCGATTTGGCTATTAGTGAAACGAATTCAATTATTCGTAATAAAGTCTGATATATAACATTTATCAAAGTATTATGTTTCAACACATAGGAAAAAGAGAGGCATTTTAGGATGCCTCTCCACCCTACTATAATTAATCAAACACTTCTTAAATATCCTATACCATTTCTGGCTTCAATTTATCTGCGTACTTAGCCCTTAGTTTATTCACTTTAGGATCGATCACTATTCGACAATATCCTGCATAAGAATTTCGATTGTAATAATCCTGATGATACTTCTCTGCAGAATGAAAGACATTCAAAGGAGATATCTCTGTTACGATAGGATCAGAGAATGTACTTTTCAATTTTGTAATAACATTTTCTGCTATTGCTCTTTGCTCCTCATTATGATAGGAAATAATAGAACGATATTGTGTTCCTCTGTCTGCTCCTTGTCTATTCAATGTAGTAGGATCATGGCTAGTCATAAATATCGTAACCAAATCCTCATAACTGATTTCTGATGGTTCAAAAGTCACTTGAATCACTTCGGCATGTCCTGTAGTTCCTGAACAAACTGCTTTATAGTTCGCTGTTTCTGGCTTTCCTCCTGTATAACCAGATTCCACTTTCTCTATTCCTTTCAATCTTTGGATGATCGCCTCTACACACCAAAAGCATCCTCCTCCAAATGTTGCTACTTTATTTTTCATTATCACTCTTTTTTAAAGCAGGTTTTAACGCTGCTGAATTAATACAATATCTCAACTTGCTAGGTGCAGGACCATCTGGAAACACATGTCCCAAATGACTATCACAAACATTGCACATCGCTTCTATCCTTGTCATTCCGTAAGAAACGTCTTTATGATATTTAACTGCATTCTCCTTCATAGGCTGAGTAAAACTAGGCCATCCTGTACCAGAATTGAATTTTTCTGTAGAATCGAATAACTCGTTACCACAGCAAACACAGTTATATAAGCCTTGTTCAAAAATAGAACAATGCTCTCCAGAAAATCGTGCTTCTGTACCTTTTGTCCTAGTGATGCGGAATTCTTCTGGAGTCAAAATTCCTCTCCATTCTTCCTCTGTTTTTTCCACACGTCTATCTGCTGTGTGATTACCATTAGTGGCTAAATTGACTACATCTTTCCAGTTGAACATATCTAATGATTTTTGATAAGACAAAGATACGCCCATAGCAGAGTGGATCGTTAGTTGATATTTCCTAGCTATTTGTTCATATTTCCCTTTTTATTGAAAAAGAGAGATTTTTAGCTAATTCTAAACTTAGAAGGAGATTGTTTAGTATGTTTCTTAAAGAACTGGCTAAAAGAGTGGATATCATTAAAACTAAGCTGATCAGCAATATCCTGAATAGATGATTCTGAGTATTTCAGCAAACGTTTAGCTTCTATCAGCCTTCTTTCATTAATGACTTGAATAGGCGTTTTATGTATGTATTTCTTAAATACATTAGACAATGTCTTTGGCGATTTAAACAACATATTGGCATAATCAGATACCTTAGTTTTCGATCTAAAATGCTTTTCTACTAAATAATTATACTCTCTGATCAGACCTACATTGGTAGAATCCTTTCCTAATGAATAATGCTGTTGAGTAAAAACTCTAAGTGATAAAATGAGAAATCGTTTCAATAATACTCTAAGCATTTCTAATTTCAAAGCATCATTCTCTTCCATCTCCATGACTAGAATTTCCCAGATCAGTAAAAATCCTTTGAGCTGTTCTTCCTCAACTTTTATCTTAGGAATAGCGATTCCTCCAAAAAACAATACTCCTCTACAACCTACATCGCTATCATGATTTTCAACACAATAAAATGGCTTATTGAATTGAATAACATTTAAGCGTTCGAATTCATAATTTTTTATTTTATGAAATTCTGCTAGAAAAAGTATACAGTTTTTTCCTAATTCTACATGAGATCCATCTATTTCAAAAGAGGCGGTTTTCCCTTTATTCCATATGATACTCAGACCAGTTTTTAAATCCTGGTCGAACATGTAAATCCTTTCTGGTACAATCTCAGAAATGAAAATAAACTCTTGTATGGGTCCTGTAAATTTCAAATGATTGAGTCTTATAACAAATTATAATGCTCCAAAGATAAGAAACACCTATTAATCAATAAGACTAAAATTATTTGATACAATAGACTTTATTGCGAATAGTTTTTTAGGAGAGACAAATTATAGATTTTGGAAATAAACAAGGCATTTTTCGAAAATCGTAGCCTTAGCTACGGTTGAGGGAAATAACGCAGTAGATTTTTAAAAGGTCGATTTGGCTAT
>JBNMOV010000074.1:0-14845 GCA_051275765.1 Maribacter sp.
ACTAAAAAAAAACAAATATAAGAAACAGACAAGATATTCGTAGTCTCCAATTACGAATGGATATACTTTGTAAGGTTATTGCTAATAAAGTGAATTGATATTAATATGATGATAGGTTTCATACAAGAAATTAAACGCTAAATCGTATTTGAAACAATATTTAATTTTTAATCAACCAATCAATCCTCATCCTTTTCCCAATCCATCGTCCTTCTCACAGCTTTTTGCCAGCCTTTATATAGCTTAGTTCTTTTTTCCTCCTTCATATTAGATTTGAATACTTTATCTGTCTGTCTATTTTTAGATATTTCTTCCTTCTTCCAAAAACCAACAGCAATTCCTGCTAAGTAAGCAGCACCTAAAGCAGTCGTTTCAATTACCTTAGGACGTTCGACTTCAGAGCCAAGGATGTCTGCTTGAAATTGCATCAATAGATTATTGGCAGAAGCTCCACCATCTACTCTGAGGGAAGTCAGTTCGACTTTAGAATCTTTAGTCATAGCATCTAATACATCCCGAGTCTGATAAGCCAATGATTCCAAGGTAGCTCTAATAAGGTGTGATTTGCTCGTACCACGAGTCAGTCCAAAAATAGCACCTCTGGCATACATATCCCAATATGGAGCACCTAATCCAGCAAAAGCAGGAACAACATAAACGCCTTCTGTATCTTCTACTTTCATGGCGTAATATTCAGAATCAGGAGAGGAATCTATGATTTTCAATCCATCTCGCAACCACTGCACTGCAGCCCCTGCAATAAATACAGAACCTTCTAATGCATAAGTTACTTCTCCATCCAATCCCCAGGCAATAGTTGTCAATAAACCAGATTTGGATGCTACTGGTTGATTTCCTGTATTCATGAGCATGAAACAGCCAGTTCCGTAAGTATTTTTAGCAGTACCTACTTCATGACAAGCTTGTCCAAATAAAGCTGCTTGCTGATCGCCTGCGATCCCTGCAATAGCGATTTCTTGTCCAAAAAGTGATGCTGTACTATGTCCATATACTTCACTAGATGATCGTACATCTGGCAGCATATTTTTAGGAATATTTAGCTCCTTGAGCATTTTATTATCCCATTTCAAGGATTTGATATTATATATTAATGTTCTTGAAGCATTGGAATAATCTGTTACATGAACTGCTCCTCCTGTTAGTTTCCAAACCAACCAAGTATCCACTGTACCAAAAAGTAAATTACCCTTTTTAGCTTTTTCTCTAGCTCCTTCTACATTATCTAATATCCAATTTACTTTAGTACCAGAAAAATAAGCGTCTATGACT
Organism: Maribacter sp.; assembly: GCA_051275765.1. Lineage (GTDB taxonomy): Bacteria > Bacteroidota > Bacteroidia > Chitinophagales > Saprospiraceae > JAHDCE01. The sequence continues at coordinate 1,291 of JBNMOV010000074.1, forward strand.
AATCCTGTATTTTCCCTTACGTAGTCAGTTAGTCCTTTTTCTTTTAGTGCATCGCAGATACTAGCTGTTCGCCTATCTTGCCAAACTATGGCATTATGAATAGGAACTCCTGTGTTTTTATCCCAAACTATAGCAGTTTCCCTTTGATTGGTAATCCCAATAGCTCCTATTTCTTTTGCTGAAATATTATTCTTTTTTAGAATATCTTGAGCTACTCTGAGTTGCGATTCCCATATTTCCATAGGATCATGTTCTACCCAACCTGGTTTAGGAAATATTTGAGTGAATTCCTGTTGCTCTGTAGCTGTTATATTTCCTTTTTTATCAAAAAGTATCGCTCTGGAAGATGTAGTTCCTTGGTCTAATGCAAGTATATATTTCATAGATTGGACAGATATTAAAATTTAATTCCAAATGTATCAAGAATTGACATAATTAAAGGTAAATCATTGATGTTTGTGAGTTTAGCAATGTATTTTTTATCATCTTTGGAGCCAGAAAAGCTGTTTTAATTGAATAAATTGGCTATAATAATTCACAAAAGCCTAATCAAAAGAGCTTCTAAATTCAAACAAATTCCTAATTATTATGCAATATTTTGAAAATATTCTTGGAACAATTGGCAATACTCCTTTGGTGAAATTGAATAAGACAGTAGAGGATATTCCAGCTTTGGTGCTTTCTAAGGTGGAGTTTATGAATCCAGGAAATTCTATCAAGGACAGAATGGCATTAAAAATGGTGGAGGATGCAGAGAAAAGAGGAGACATTCAGCCAGGTGGTACATTTATAGAATGTACATCAGGAAATACTGGAATGGGAATAGCCATCGCAGCTGCAGTAAAAGGCTATAAATGTATCTTCACTACATCTGACAAGCAATCCCAAGAGAAAATAGATATACTAAGAGCTGTAGGAGCAGAAGTTATTGTTTGTCCTACGAATGTAACTCCAGATGATCCTCAATCTTATTATTCTATAGCAGAGAAATTGAGTAAGGAAATTCCTAATTCATACTGGTGTAACCAATATGACAACGCGTCAAATACTCAAGCACATTACGAAAGTACAGGTCCAGAAATTTGGAAACAGACAGATGGTAAGATTACACACTTAGTCGTAGGAGTAGGAACAGGAGGAACTATTTCTGGAACAGGGAAATATCTAAAGGAACAAAATCCTAATATTAAGATTTGGGGGATAGATACTTATGGTTCTGTATTCAAGAAGTTTCATGAAACTGGCGAATTTGATGAGAAGGAAATATATTCCTATATCACTGAAGGAATAGGAGAGGACATCTTACCTAAAAATGTGGATTTCAGCGTAATAGATCATTTTGAGAAAGTAACAGATAAGGATGGTGCTGTAATGACTAGAAGATTAGCACTGGAAGAAGGACTGTTTTTAGGTTATTCTTGTGGATCTGCTGTAGCAGGATTATTACAGATGAAAGATAAACTGACTAAGGATGATGTAGTCGTAGTGATATTTCATGATCATGGAAGTCGCTATGTAGGTAAAGTATTCAATGATGAATGGATGAAGGCAAATGATTTTATGTAGTAAAACCATTTTGCATCAATATAATTAGAGACAATAAAAACAACCTTTCGAAATATACTGAAAGGTTGTTTTTATTTAGGAGGAATTACTTAACTTGTTACTATGCAGTTTACGCCTATTGTTACAAAAGTCTTATTTGATGAGCAAATAGAATGGTTGAAAGATCGTTTTATAAGCCTATGTCCAAAAGAAGAAATTTGGAATGAATTAGAAACACGATATACGGAACCTTCTCGTGCTTATCATAATTTTTCTCATCTCTATTCTATATTTCATGTATTGGATGAAGCAGGTTTTAGTACATCTAATCCTGTATTGGAATATGCGATTTGGTACCATGATATTATTTATAATTCTAAGAAGAAAGATAATGAGAAACAGAGTGCTATTGTATTTAAGAAAAGCTGTCATTTTTTTTTAGAATTGGATATTATCCAAGAAGTTGAAACGGTAATCTTATCTACTGAAAAACACTATCCATTATCTGAAAAGCAAGAAGTAAAATGGATGTTAGATTTGGACTTGTTCATTCTTTGTTCGCCTAGAGAAACTTACCAAAAATATGCAGAAGCAGTAAGAGAGGAATATAAATGGGTGCCAAAAATATTATATAAAAGAGGACGAAAGAAAGTACTACAATCTTTTTTAAAACGAGATAGAATTTACTTTTCTGATTATTTTTATGAATATTACGAAAGTATTGCGAGAGAAAACTTAAAGAATGAGCTTAATAAGCTATAGTTCATAATACCATATGTGTGTGATGTAATTAGACCTAAAAAGAAGTAGTATATAATATAATTATTGAATATGATGGAACAAGTAAAATGGAAAAAGATAATGTATGACTTACCCAAATACCTTTTGGTAGCTTTGGTTATTATCATCATTAGTTTGTTATTTCCTAATAATTCACGTTTCAAATACGAGTATCGCCTCAACCAAATTTGGGGTTATGATGATATTATTGCTCCTTTTGATTTCGCTTTATTGAAAACGCAGAATGAAATTGCATTAGAAAAAATAGAAATAGTGTCTAAATTCACTCCCTTTTATCAAGTGGATAAAAAGAGGTCAGACGATGCCTTTCGTAATTTTGAACGTATTTTTATTGAAAAACTAGATGTAGCTCGGAAGAGTTCAATGTATAATCATGTGCTTGTACATTCAGATAAATATCAGAAAGAAGGGCTTAACTTATTTAAAAGTGTATATGCTTCCGGAGTAACTCAATTAGATTCTATTCATACGAATCTTCCTCCAACTACTTTGATCAATATCGTAGATGGAAATACAAATAGTAAAACTACTAAGCAAACTTTAGTTACTCTCCGGGAAGCGATGGATTTATTGACGGACGGATTGTTTTCATCTGGATTGCCAGAAGCAGATTTTCTATTGTCTGTTTTTGAAGAAAGCCTTATTCCCGATATTACTTATTCTAAAAAGATTTCTGAAAAATTTCTCAATTCTGCCTTAAATGATATTGCAGATAATAGAGGATTAATATCACAAGGTGAAACAATCATCAGAAAAGGAGAAACGATTAATCCTGAGAAGTATCAAGAACTGGAATCGTATAAAGCAGAATTTATCAGCCGTTCTGGAGCAGGCAGTAATACTTATGTTTTCATAGGATATTTGATTTTAACAACCTTGATTATAGGCGTATTATTATTGTTTTTGATGTTTCATTCACCTGCAGTCTATAATAGTTTTTTCAAGATGCTGGCAATTTTTATCTGGCCAGTTATTTTTAGTGTATTGGTGTTTTTGATAGAAGGAGTGAGTGATTTAAGTACTTATTTGATTCCTTTTTGTATTGTTCCAATAGTGATTAATCATTTCTTTAATGCTAGACTAGCACTTTTTGTTCATATTGTTATTGTATTGATAGCCAGTTTTTTATCATCATTAGGCTATGAGTTTACTTTCTTACAAATATTGGCAGGTATTGTAGCTATTTTCGCTAATCTAAAAAGTGGTTCATTGACTGGATTTTTCCGTGCTATGATATATATCTTCCTCACTTATACCATAGGATTTTTAGGCTTGAATCTAATACAAGAAGGCGGACTTTCTAATATAGAATGGAATACTTGTGGTTGGGCATTCTTGAATGCTATTCTGACGATGTTGGCTTATCCTTTAGTGCCATTATTGGAAAAAGTATTTGGTTTTACGACTCGCATCACGCTGACAGAAATTAGCGATATGAATCAGCCATTACTCAAAGAATTATTATTAAAAGCTCCAGGAACATTACAGCATTCATTACAAGTAGCCAATCTTTCAGAAGCTGCTGCGAACGCAGTTAATGCAGATGCAATGTTGGTCAAAGTAGCTGCATTATACCATGATATAGGAAAAATAAAACAACCTTATTTTTATATAGAAAACCAGAAAGGCGATAATTTACATGATACGATCTCTGATTTGGAAAGTGCGAAAATTATCATAGATCATGTGATCGAAGGTGTCAAAATGGCTAAAAAAGCTGGCTTGCCTAAAGTGATCATAGATTTCATTAATACACATCATGGCACGACTCGTGTGGAGTATTTTTATAGGAATCACAAAAACGATCATCCTGATAAAGAAATAGATGAATCTTTTTTTACTTATCCAGGACCTAGTCCATTCACCAAAGAACAGACTATTTTGATGATGGCAGATTCAATAGAAGCAGCATCAAAATCATTAAAAAATCCAACAGGAGATGATATAGGAACCTTAGTGGATAATATCATCAAGGGAAAAATAGCTAATGGTCAATTCTTGAATTCTCCCTTGAGTTTTGAAGAATTAGAAATTTGTAAAAAGGTGTTTAAGACTACTTTGTGGAGTATTCATCATGTGAGGATTCAGTATCCAGAATTGGATAAGAAGTAATTATAGATGGTAAGTTGATTAATGATAACAAAGCTAATACGAAATCCATTATTTAATTGCATATAAGTCAATGATAACAAAAAAACGCCCCTCAGTAAACTGAGAGGCGTTTCTAAATCAAATCATCATTATTTAAAACGAATGAATTTCATAAGGCATCTTAGCCTGTACACCTTCCATTTCTTTCATCTCTTTCATCATCTCGTATATCTTATAACCTTCTGTTCCTAATTCAGAACGAATCATTTCGCTTTTGATACTAGCAGAAGCACTTTGACCAGTTAAGCTTTCTATGAATGCTTGCATAGGATCTTTAGTTACAGGATACTGAGCTATCTTATATTTATCTTTCTCTAAACCAGCTTTTTCAGCAGCGATTTCGATGGCATCATCCAATCCTCCCATTATATCCACCAGTCCTAATTCCAATGCTTTCGTTCCAGTCCATACACGACCTTGAGCTACAGCATGTGCTTGATCACGAGTCATGCCACGTCCATCACCTACACGCTTTAGGAATATTTCGTAGATCTCATCTACTCCTTGCTGAATCAATGCACCTTCATTTTCCTCTATATCAAAAAATGGCGTAATACCTTGTGCCATTTGTGCAGTTTTCACTGTATCAAATGATACACCTAGTTTTTCCTTTAACATTTTTTGAGCAGAAGGAATCATTCCAAATACACCTATAGAACCAGTAATCGTATTAGGTTCTGCAAGGATAGTATCTGCTCCAGCAGAAATATAATATCCTCCAGATGCAGCCACATCACCCATAGAAGCGATGATAGTGATACCTTGTTCCTTAGCTACTTCTAATTCTCTCCAGATTTCTTCAGAAGCAAAAGCACTTCCTCCACCAGAATTTACACGCAACACGATAGCTTTTACCTTATCATCTTTTCTTATCTTACGAATAAGTTTAGCATACTTTTTACCACCAATGCTGCCAGGTTCTCCATCGCCATCTACAATGCTACCTTCTGCAAATACTACAGCGATTTTATCCTTAGATTTAAAATCGATTTTTAATTTACTAGAGTAATCAGCTAATCCAATAGATTTGATATCATCCTTAGCTTCTACACCTAATTTTTCTTTTAGGATATCAATCATCTGATCCTTATATGCAGTTTTATCTGCAAAACCATATTCTAAGGCATCATTTGCATTTCTAAGTAAATAACCATCAGCTACCTCTTGTAATTTTGATACAGGAATATTTCTTGCTTCAGATATATCTGCTAAGAAGATATCATACAATCCACCTATATACTCACGAGTTTGCAATTTGCTATTCTCACTCATTTCATTGTAACGGTAAGGCTCTGTAGCACTTTTGAAACCACCTACATAAAAGATTTGCATTTTCACACCTAATCTATCCAACATATCCTTGAAGAAAGGAATAGTAGCAGCGAATCCTTTGAATTCTACACCTCCTAAAGGATGTACAAAAACAGAATCAGCAGTAGAAGCTAAATAATATGCTCCTTGGCTATAATTATCTGCATAAGAATAAATGAATTTACCACTATCCTTGAAATCAATCAATGCATCTCTAACTACAGAAGCGGTTGCACTTCCCATAGCTACACCAGATAGATTCATGTAAACTCCTTTGATTTTTTCATCGTCCTTAGCCATTTCTACAGTACGAACCAAATCATATAGACCTACTGTTTTCTTTTGATCCAAACTAAAGTTAATAGGATCAGCAGCAATGTTGTTCGTTTTTTCAGGAACAACACTTTTAAGGTCTAAACTTAGTACAGAGTTTTTGCTAACTGTAGCTTTACTTCCTCCTCCAGCACTTCCAGCAATTGCACCTACTACAATTCCCATCAAACCAAAAACAACAACACTCGCTAAGATTACACCTAGGCAAGATGCAAATACGAAAGTGAAAAACTTCTTCATGTCAATATTATTTTAATACTTTTATTTAATGTCAATACATTCTTATTCAAATGATGATTCAAAGGTAGTAAAGAGTATATAAATGGAGCATTTTTTTGGACTAACGTATCATATCGCTAGAAAAACAAATGAATAAGTCCAAAATGAAACCATCTAATGTGATTATTGTTATTATTGCAAATAGAAAAATGATTACCTAAATTAACTAATCAACCAGTGGATTAATTTATAAATTAAGATATGTTAAGATGCCGTAGTTATTAGTTTCTGCTAGGCACAAAAAACGGAGTTACGCCTTAGCGTAATGAGTATTTTGGAACGACGCAAAAGCTGATAAGGACAAACCTTGGGCGTATCGAAATTTATGAGTTAGTCCACGAGTTTAACCAATCAACTAATTCATGAAGAAACAATCAATTTTAGGAGCAGGATGTTTTTGGTGTGTAGAAGCTGTTTTTCAACAATTGAAAGGAGTGGAAAGAGTAATATCTGGTTATGCAGCAGGCAAAATTAAGAATCCTACGTATGAAGAAATATGTTCTGGTTCGACTGGACACGCTGAGGTAATCGCCATCACTTACGATGACGAGCAAATCAGTTTTTCTGATTTACTGAATGTATTTTGGCATGTACATGATCCTACTACATTGAATCAACAAGGAGGGGATAGAGGGACGCAATATCGCTCGATCATCCTTCATGAAAATGAAGAAGAAAAGAAATGGGCAGAAGAATCATTGAAAGCTACAGATGAATCGAGTCTTTGGTCAGATCCTATTGTGACAGAAATTACTCCTTTGGATATTTTCTATTCCGCAGAAGATTATCATCAGAATTATTATAATAACAATCAGCGTAAGAATCCTTATTGCTCCATCGTTATCGCACCTAAAATGGCTAAATTCCAAAAGGAGTTTGCTCATTTGATAGGATAAATCATTTTCGTGTCAAAATATCTCATAGTTATAGTTGGTGCTACTGCATCAGGAAAAACTTCTCTAGGTATTCGCCTAGCACAGAAGTATGATACAGTTATTCTTTCTGCTGATTCTAGGCAATTTTATCGTGAAATGTCCATTGGTACAGCTAAACCTACTGAGGAAGAGTTAGTTGCTGCTCCACATCATTTTATTGATAACCTAAGTATTCACGATAAATATTCTGTAGGAGATTATGAAAAAGAAGCAATTACACTATTAGATGAAATATTTGAAACCAAAGATGTGGCACTCATGGTAGGTGGTTCTGGTTTATTCATCAAATCAGTATTAGAAGGATTAGACGAATTTCCTGATGTCCCAAACGAGATAAAGGAAAAATTGATACAGTTAGAAAAGGAAGAAGGAATCGAAGCATTACAAAATATGCTCAAAGAAAAAGATCCTAACTATTTTTCAGAAGTAGATATTCATAATCCACATAGATTGATACGAGCTTTATCTGTGATAGAAGCTAGTGGTAAACCTTTTTCATCTTTTAGAAATCAAGCAGCTAAGAAAAGGAATTTCCAAGCGATTATCATCCAATTAGATTGGGAACGAGAAAAATTATACGAGAGAATTAATCAAAGAGTTGATTTGATGTTAGAAGCTGGATTATTGGATGAAGTGAAATCCTTGCTTCCTTTAAAATATTTGAATGCACTCCAAACTGTAGGCTATCAAGAAATATTTGATTATTTGGATAATAATATTAGCAAAGAAGAAGCCATTCGATTAGTTAAAAGAAATTCCAGAAGATATGCAAAACGTCAGATGACTTGGCTGCGTAAAATGGAAAATACAAAAGCGTTCCTTCCTTCTGATTTGGATAAAATAGCATCCTATTTAGATACAATAATAGATAACGTCAAATAAACATTACCTAAGCAATCTTAATAAAGAGTTCGTATTAGAGTTAGATATTCTAAATATCAATCTTATCTAAATATCTCTACATCTTAACATCTATTTATCTACTCAGACATGCCATTCTTACAGCAAATTTTCGGACGCTATAAACTCGTAGAAAAGCATATCATTTACTTGGTATTGGCAGAGTTCTTTTTGCAGATGGTCAATTCCTCCTTCTTTCTACTATTCAATTACCATATGGCAGCCAATGGCTACCAAGACTACGAAATAGCAGAAACCATTTCCGTCAGATTTTTAATGGTGATGGTATTGGGCCTTCCACTAGGTTTTTTATTAAAAAGAGTAAAAATAAAGCCCTTCTTTTACGTAGCTACGATTACAGTTCCCATTGTTTCACTTGTAGTTATTTATGCTGTTTATCATCATATGGATTATTTGCTTTGGGCTAGCATGATGATATGGGGAATAGGTTTTGCCTGTTTCCAAGTAGCAGGTTTACCTTTCATCCTCATGTATGCCAAAAAAGAAACGCACAGCGAAGCCATCGCCCTATTTTTCCAAACATGGAGTATTGCTATCTTTGTCGCAGGTATATTCAATTTCTTGCTCAATACATGGAAACCAGATATTTTTGATGAAGGAACGGTACTATCTATTTATAGTGTCATCGGTTTCATCTCTATTTATATGGTGTCAAAAATAAAAATAGAAGAAAGACCAAAAGCAACAGACGCTTTTAAATGGTCTTCTTTGGTAGATGACTATGATTGGAAATTGATATTTTATGCTGTCATGCCTACCCTCATTATAGCAATAGGTGCAGGTTTTACGATTCCTGTTATCAATCTATTTTTTCTCAATGTACATGGCGTAGAATCAGCTGATTTTTCAATATATGGAGCATTTACCTATTTGCTTGTTGCTATAGGAATGACTTTCATGCCACATATCAAGCGGACATTTGGCTATCAGACAGCGATCACACTTTTCCAATCCTTAGCAGTATTAGCACTATTCATTATGGCGATTACAGAATATTTCAAAGGATGGGAATATGCTGTAGTCGTAGCGGTGTTTTTTTATGTCATCCGACAGCCACTCATGAATGTAGCTGGACCCATGACTTCAGAGCTGACGATGTACTATGTAGGCAAAAAGAACCAAGAACTTATTTCTGCATTGAATTCATCTATTTGGTCAGGAAGTTGGTTATTTAGTATGACGATATTCTCCATGATGCGACAAATGGGCTTGAGATATGTGTCTATTTTCCTAATTACCGTCTTATTATATGTGATAGGAGTTATATGGTATGCCTATCTTATCAAATCATATAACAAAAGAGAATCATTAGAAATGGAAAACGGAGCTTAGTCTACAGACTACAGATTAAGGTTTGCAACTTAAATTATTTAATTAAATTTGCATGAGATGTGAGAAATCTAAACATCTTAGAATCCCAATATCTCAATATCTACTTTTTATCCAATACTAAAACTTAAGCTTATGGCAATCCGGATGCGTCCAGATGAAAACTCTGGGAATGATGATCAACCCAGAATACCTAATAATCCACAAGGTCCTAGAAGAGGCGGAGGTCTAGGAATGTTGACTATGTTCCTTCCCTTGTTATTCAAGATATTTAAGAAAAACCCCAAAATGGGAATGTTGCTAGCTGTAGGAGCTGCAGTATTTTATTTTGGTAGTGGAATGTTTAGTGGAGGTGTAGATGATTCTTATAAAGAAAGTTTAGGCTTCTCTTCCGATCCTGTAAAGTATGGAAATACTTCTATTTATGAGCCATTAGCAGATAATAGAAAAAACCCATTACCAGAATCCATCTCTCTTTTAGAGTATGCACCTAAGCGTTTAAATCAAGGCAGACAAGGTTCTTGTGTAGGTTGGTCGACTGCATATGGAGCGAGGACTATTCTTTATGCGAAAGAGACAGGAGTAGATCCTAATAAAGCAGTTTTCAGTCCATCTCACTTATATAATCAGATTGCATTACCGGGCTGTCAAGGAACATACCTTCCTGATGCTTTGAAAGTGATGAAAGAAGGAGGAACTTTACCATTACAGAATTTTCCTTATGATGAGTCATCTTGTTCTAAGAAACCCAATTCAAATGAGTTAAGGGCAGCACAGCAATTTAGGATCAAGGATTTTCAGAGACTGACAGAAGGTCGCAGTTCCAGCCAAAAAGCGGATATGTTAGGTATCAAACAAAACCTAGCAGCGGGAGCACCAGTCGTTATCGGAATGATGGTAGGTGGTACTTTTATGAGAAATATGGAAGGAAAGGATGTATGGAAACCTACTCAAAGTGATTATTCCATGCAAGGATTTGGAGGTCATGCGATGTGTGTCATCGGATATGATGATTACAAAGAAGGTGGGGCATTCCAGATCATGAATAGCTGGGGAGAAAACTGGGGTAATAAAGGAATTGGCTGGGTGAGATATGAAGATTTTCATCACTTCACTAAGGAAGCATATGGCTTATATCCAATGGGCAGTACAAATCAAGCAAACGATGTATTTGCGATGGAATTTGGTTTGGTGAAGAACAAAGGCAAGGTAAGCGTAGCCTTTAAACAGACTGGCGAAAATACTTTCCGTACTGTTACGCCTATGAAGAAGGACGAGGATTTTAAAATAGAAGTAACCAATACTATAGAATGCTATACTTATGTATTCGGGCAGGAAACGGATGGTTCTATTTACACTCTTTTCCCTTATAATAAAAAGCACTCTCCATATTGTGGTATCAAAGGAACAAGGTTATTCCCTAGATTTGAATCCTTGTATCCGGATGCAGCAGGAAATCTAGATTATATGGGCGTAATCGTATCTAAGGAAGTTATAGATTATGAGCAAGCTAAGCAAGCTTTAAACCAAGTTCCAGGAACGATGGCTCAGAAAATGAAAGCTGTGTTAGGTAATAACTTAATAGACGGAATCCAATACGAATCTGGTAAATCTATTAAGCTAGGTACAAGAAGTAAAAAGCAAGGTGCTACATTTATTGTGATGGAAATAGATAAGCAATAATAATTTTTGATAGACTATTACTATCTTTAGAGTGGAAAGCAAGTCCTTTGTTTTCCACTCTTTTTTATATACTACATATTGTATTGAAAAAAATATTGAATTAACTTGTTGTTAATCAGTATTTTTGATATTATAATATTATTAATGTTAAAAATATTTATAATAGGAGTGTTTTTTTCGCAGCGTCTTTATTTTTATAGCGTTAGTCTTATACCCCAATCGTTACAGATAAACAGTTTATATATGAATAAGTGTGTACTTTTATTGTTTTTGTTTTCTTTCTTGCTGTATTCTTGCCAAGATGATTCAGCTCCTTTAGTTTTATATGATGTAGATCAAGATTTTAAAATTAATTTTCGAGAACGCTTGACAGCTACTTCACAGGAATTGCTTTTGGATATAGAATCCATTGCAGGTTTTTCTTGCGAAGAAGTAGTGGTAACTTCAGAATTTATTCAAGAAGGAAATACGCTCACCTTAGCTATTAAAGAAATAAAATTTCCGTTGGGCTGCGAAATAGAAGAGGGAGAATATACTGCTAAAAGAAGCTTGAATCTAGGAGCACTCTCTTCAGGAGAATATGACTTTATTTTATCTATTGAGGATGCCATATTTAACTATGGTAAATTGGTAGTGACTAATCTAGGTTATGAGCTGCTATTCGATACAGAATTAAATGGTATTGAATTATTACATTCCAATTTTTTGAAAATTCCGGAAGAAACCGTCTGGGGAAGATTTAAGCATAATAATTCTAATACTACTTTTTTATTAGAAGAGATTAATCAATCTATGCTTGAAGCAGGAGCTACTGTCAAAGTTTTACCAGAGGGTAAATACACTAACTTTGAAATAGATAGCGACGGAATGTGGGAATGGGATACTCCTAATAATTTTAATGTAGAATATTCTGTAGTATATAATTATCCTTTAACTAGTTATGCTGAACTAGAAGCGTTATCAAACCAAATCAAAGCTGAATATGGAAACGATTTTGATTTTGACTTCGATGTTTATACTTACACGGGAGAGCGATTTTAGAATAGACTACGAATAAAGTATTACCATTCGTTAAAAAAACTTTGCATAGCTAGGGCTATGCAAAGTTTTTTGTCTTGATATAAGAAATAATAAGCTCGATATTTTGTGTACTTTATTAATTTCCTATTTAAGCATTCTATTTGAATTTCCCTTTCAAATAATCTAAAGCAAGTGCATTGGCTTTTTGAGCGGATTCTTCATGATATCTAGAGCTGCTGGGATTAGCAAAAGCATGATTTGCTTCAAACCAATGGCCATTGAAAGTCTTTTTGGCTTTGTTCATATTATCTTCAAAAGACTCAATGACTTCCGGTGTTATCCATTCATCTTTAGTAGCAAAAATACCTAATACATCAGATTCTAACTGTCCTAATGCATCCAAATCATCCGTTGGCATACCATAATAAATTACACAAGCTACGGTTTGTTCTTTGGCTAAGATCGCAGTATTCAATGACCATCCACCACCAAAACACCAGCCAATAGTTGCTATCTTATCGTCTTTGTCAATTAAATTCAATGCTCCTTGAATGATAGCATTAGCACGTTCTTCTTGTACAGATTGCATATATATAGATGCAGAATCTCTAGTAGTAGCTACATTTCCATCATACATATCCAATGCAAACACGCCTATACCTAATTCTTCTTGTAATCGCTCCGCTTCTTGCTTAATATGGTCATTCAAACCCCACCATTCATGTATGACGAATAGATATTTATCATAATTTGCTTGCTCACCAACTTGGTATAACTTTGATGTTTTTCCATCTGGAGTAGGGTAGTCCACCATTGTTCCCTTTGCGTAAAAAGTCAGTTTTCCTGGAATTTTATGTGCCTTTTTAAATTCAGGATCCTTGCAGTGAGCAGTCATTCCATCTTGCTCCTTTTTACCACAGCTAGCCAATACGAATACAATTCCAAATAAGTAAAATAGATTTTTCATTAGTGCTTGATTTTTGCAAATTATTCAAACTATCTGGCAACACCAGGAGAAATAGAATAACTTGTCCTTAAAATAACAAAAGCCTTTCAATAATTGAAAGGCTTTTGTAGATACAGTTATTAAAAGTATTTACTCTATCCGACGGATTTAGGAAAGATTATGAGAAGTAAAAAGGAAAGCAGATTTTTGTAATTACTACAAAATGCCAATCTGCTAACCAATGGAATTGAATCCGAGAGTAAAAATATATAAAATGATTTGTAAACTAAAAGTAGTTGCG
>JBNMOV010000075.1:0-14808 GCA_051275765.1 Maribacter sp.
AAACTCCTTAAATAGCTACGGCTATTCGCGTCATTTTTGCCTAGCCTAACTAAAAATTAAGCGATTCAAAACTGCAACCTATTTACTTTACAGTGTACTATGATGAATAAACGGAAGAAACAAGCGATTTTGGATAAACTAAAAAACTTCACTACAGCCAAAAATATCACTACACAAGATATAGCCAAAGATATTTATGGTAAATTATCTGGAGATTTTTGGCAAAAGAATTAGAATTGAAGAAAACGCCATTTTGCCGAATGGTATTCATTTAATCATCCCCCAAGGATGATTAAAACCAAAAATTCCTATATTACCAACATGGACAGTGAAACTTACATCATACTTATCTATAAGAATCTTGAGGGGTCAATCAATCCTTCTGAAAAAGAAGAGCTAGATTTATGGCTAGAAGCCAGCCCAGAAAATGAAGCAATAGAAATAAACCTACGCATGGAGCGAATGCTCAGTGGTAATTATGAACCTCAGATAAAGGTGGATTGGGAAGATGAAGAGGACGAATGAAAAAACGCAGTAGGAACAAAGTTCCTACTGCGTTTTAAATTTATGCTATTTTTAATCGTTTCAAATTAAGTAATTCAATAATGACACGGAGATGAAAATTTAAAAAACAAGACCTTATCTCAGTATCTCGATACCTATTTAGGATATATCAAAATCAGGAAATCTGATTGGATCAGCTTCATTCATCATTCTATAAACCATCTCGAATATATTTTCCTGATTTGGCTTAGCGAAATAATCGCCATCTGAACCATAAGGTGAACGATGTGCTTTAGCAGGTAAAGTAACTGGTTGAGAATCAAGATACTTATATCCTTTTTGTTCTTCCATTACTTTTTGCAACATATATGCAGTCGCTCCTCCAGGTACATCTTCATCTACGAATAAAATGCGATTCGTCTTTTTCAATGACTCTACGATACGATGTTCCAAATCAAATGGTAATAAGGTCTGAATATCCATCACTTCTATAGAAATGCCATGTTCTGCCAACATTTTAGCCGCAGCCATCACTATTCTTGTACAAGAACCATAAGTGACCACAGTCATGTCCGTTCCTTCGAGCAATACTTCTGGAACACCTAATGGCACACTGAACTCATTCAGATTATCGGGTTGAATTTCTTTCAATCTATAGCCATTCAAACATTCTATCACTAAACCTGGATCATCTGATTGTAATAAAGTATTATAGAAACCAGCAGCTTGAGTCATGTTTCTTGGTACGCAGATATACATTCCTCTGAGCGAACCTAATAACATACTCATAGGAGAACCTGCATGCCAAATTCCTTCTAATCGATGTCCTCTCGTTCTAATAATCGCAGGAGCAGCTTGGATACCATCACTTCTATATCTGAGTGTAGCCAAATCATCTGATAATGGTTCTAAACCATACAACAAATAATCTAAATACTGAATTTCAGCTATAGGACGTAAGCCACGCATTGCCATGCCTATTGCTTGTCCCATTATTGTCCATTCCCGAATACCTGCATCGAATACTCGTTCTTTGCCATACTTATCTTGTAATCCAGCAAAACCTTGATTGACATCTCCTATTTGTCCTACATCCTCACCAAAAGCGAAAACCTCTGGTCTTTCTGCCAGTTTCATATCGAAAAAGGCATTCAATATCTCATATCCATTCTTTTTAAGAGAACTATCAGAATATTTGGCGGGTACTACTGGTACTTTCAATGCAGAAAATGGCGTATCACTATATAAACGTGTGTGATATCTAGTATGTGCCATTTTGATTGTTTCAGCATACCAATTTTTCAACTTCTGAATATCATCAGATTCCAATCCTCCTGTAAGGAAAATCATACGTCTGATATTCGCTACCAAATCAGAAAGTACAGGATTCAGCATTCTTTTCAACTGACCCAGTATTACCTGTCCTTTTTCTGGAGCATTTAATTGAGGAATAACTTTTTGGTAAAGATCCAAAGTAGATTTTAGATCTTTTTTAATAGGATCTATATATGCAGACCAAGCACGTTTTTGGCACTCCTTCACATATACCTTCGCTTTTTCTTCGATATCTATCAGTGCAGCATCTTCAGCTATACCATTTTCTATCATCCAAGTCCTCATGACCTTAATACAGTCATGTTCCTTTTCCCATTCCAGCCTTTCTTTCGACTTATATCTTTCGTGAGAACCAGAAGTAGAGTGTCCCTGTGGTTGTGTCAATTCTTCTACATGCACCAAAGCTGGCTTATGTGTTTCTCTCATTTCTTTTACAGCAGACTCATAAGTTTCTATTAAACTAGGATAATCCCAGCCATTGACCTTATAAATCTTGATACCTACTCCTTTTTTCTTACTCTCGAATCCTTTTAATACTGCGGATATACTTCCTTTAGTTGTTTGAAATTCCTTAGGAACAGATATTCCATAGCCATCATCCCATACAGAAACTAACATAGGAATTTGCTGCACACCTGCTGCATTAATAGATTCCCAAAATATACCTTCAGAAGTAGATGCATCTCCTATCGTACAGAAAATGACCTCATTCCCATTATTAGAAAACTGTGTAGATGAATTCAATTCCTCACTTTCTCTATATCTTTTGGATGCTAAAGCAAGTCCTACTGCACGAGCCATTTGTCCTGCTGTACATGAAATATCAGAAGATACATTTTTTAAATCCTTCTGTGGCAGCCAATTCCCCTCTCTATCTACATAAGGTGTGGCAAAATGACTATTCATCTGTCTACCTCCAGAAAATGGATCGTTAACAGCATCTGCATATAATTGAGCAAAGAATTCTTCTATTGTACATAATCCAGCTGCAAACATGAAAGTTTGGTCTCTATAATAACCAGATCTATGATCGCCATTCTTGAATGCTCTAGCCATACAGACCTGTGGTACTTCTTTTCCACCTCCTGTTATTCCGAACTTAGCTTTTCCTGTTAATACTTCTTTTCTGGAGAGCATACTTGCCTCTCTACTAATGCAGCATATTCTATAATCCTTGAGGACTTCTTCAGCAAATTGAGCCTGATCAAATTCTTCTGTTTCAACCAATTGGTTTTCAAGCATAAGGAAAGATATTTGGTTTGGTTTGGTATTGGAATAAGGGCTTATGCCAATACAATAGATGTTTCACGCTACAAAAGTACGCATACTTTCGCTCTTTTTCAAAGGAAGAAATTCAATGCTGCCGACATTTAACTGAAATTTCAAATATCACGCATTTGAAATATTTATTAAGTATATAATAAATATCAAAATAAAAATAAAGAAATCATATTGTTATTGAAATATAATTCTAAGAAGAGGAACAGGTACTTTCCTAAAACATAGTATAGTTAAAGTAAATTATGACGCTAATATAAGTAAATCTGCAGTTGAAAATTCTCAAAACAACTTAAAATTATCTTTTTTTGTTAAAAACATTATAGTATAAAAGTCTGAACTCAAACAAAAAACGACATTATATAAATTATTATATAATTATATAATATATTAAACATTATTCCAAAATGCTTTTTTATTAAAAATTAACATTGACAATCAGTTAGTTACAAGTCAATATTTTATTTTGAAATAATCAATATTTATTAGCGGTTTTAATACATCTGAATACGTTTTGAAAAACATTATACACTTGTTAACAAGCGATTAACAGCATAACACATCACCTTAGTATTATCTTTGTGTTATAAGATTATGAGTACACAATCAGTGTTATTTATAATAACCACATTTAAAAACATTATAGAATGAAAAAGTTAACCTTATTATTTATCTGTTTGACTATGGGATTAACTGTATCACTTTCTGCTCAAACCAAGGAGGAAAGCAAAAAGAGTGTACAACAAATCCAAGTAATGGGTCCAAATATGGATTTGGAAAAGACGCTAGTAGATTATGGTACAATCGAGCAAGATTCTGATCCATACCGTTTTTTCTCATTTACGAATACAGGTTCAGAACCATTAGTGATCAAGCACGCTAAAGGAAGTTGTGGATGTACAGTTCCAGAATATGCAAAAGCACCTATCATGCCAGGAGAAACGTCTGAAATAAAAGTACGTTATGCTACTAACCGTGTAGGTCCTTTCACTAAAACTATTACATTGACAACCAATGAAGGTGAAGATGTAGCAGGAAAGAAAAGAGTTTTGACTATCAAAGGAAAGGTGAATGCTAAGCCAGTTGCACCAGCTGCTATTCCAGCAAGTCAGCCAAGCATCCTTAACGGAGGAAACTAATATTGAAACTATTTAACTAGTTCAATAAAATAAAAAAGCCATCAAGGAAAATCCTTGATGGCTTTTTTTATTTTTGCAGCATCTTATTTTAGATATTAAGATGTAGAGATAGTTAGATCTAGAGAGATCCCATTGATGATTAGATTTTTTTAATTATTAATAGCACTTTTTTTATCTAAAGATCTCTAGATAAAATCATCTTTACCAAAACCAAACCGATGCCTAAGATTTCTAAAAAAGGAGCTAACATGCCCTCCTCTCCAATCAGGAAACTCGTTCCATTTGCCAATGCTGCCAAGAAGCAAGGCAAAAAAATCTATCATTTGAATATTGGCCAGCCAGATATCAAAACGCCTAAAGCTGCTTTTGATGCGATCAGAGATGCTGATTTGGAAGTATTGTCTTATTCTCCATCAGAGGGATTTGAATGGTATAGAGATAAGATCGCCCAATATTATGGTACTGTTGGTGTGAGTATCGATTCATCTGATATTATCGTGACTACTGGAGCATCTGAAGCAATCAATTTTGTGATGAATACCTGTTTTGATGCTGGGGATGAGATTATCATACCAGAACCTTTCTATGCGAATTACAATGGATTCTCCCAAGCTGGAGGGGTAGTAGTAAAACCTATTACAGCTTCTATAGAAACTGGTTTTGCTTTGCCTCCTATGGAGGATTTCGAAAAGAAAATTACAGCAAATACGAAAGCTATTCTTATTTGCAATCCTAGTAATCCTACTGGCTACTTGTATTCTAGGGAAGAACTAGAAGTATTGAAGAATATCGTATTGAAGCATGATTTATATCTGCTTGTGGATGAGGTATATAGAGAATTTGTCTATGATGGTAAAATCCATACTTCTGTATTGGCTTTGGATGGATTAGATAAAAACGCTGTCGTATTTGATTCTGTATCTAAGCGATATTCTGCCTGTGGTGCTAGAATAGGAATGATCATTAGTCGCAATAAGGAAATGATGGCGATTGCAATGAAATTTGCACAGGCTAGATTGAGTCCTCCTACTTTGGGACAAATCATGGGAGCTGCAATGGTGGATGTTCCTCAGTCTTATATTGCTGAATCGATAGCTGAGTATGATGAAAGACGGAAGACTTGTATCCGTCGTCTACAAAAAATGGAAGGAGTGACTGTTCCTAATCCAGGTGGTGCATTTTATCTTTTCGTCAAATTCCCTGTGGATGATACAGATAAATTCTGTAGATGGCTGCTAGAGGATTTTGATTTAAATGGTGAAACGGTGATGATGGCTCCAGGTGCTGGATTCTATGCTTCTGACTTAGGTAAACAAGAAGCTCGATTGGCTTATGTATTGAATCAAGATGATTTGAATAAAGCGATGGATTGTTTGGAGGAGGCTTTAAAGGTGTATCCGGGTAGGGTGTAACGTTTGGTAAATCTACAAGGTTTGCTAAACGTAAGGTAAAAACCTAAATTCAGCAAATCTAGTGCCTTACTAAAAATGCATAAAAAACTTAACGTTAATACTAAACTTAGCTTTAGCAAACCTTATAGGTTTGGTTTACCAAAGCATAAAATACAAAACCGCCATTTGGATATCCAAATGGCGGTTTCCTATATTAACAATGATTGAATTTACTTATTCAATTCCTTTAAAGTCACTTTCTTTGCTTCAAACATATAGTTATCAGGATAGCAAGTAATCCCTGCTGCATTCTCTGCTATAATATAGTATTCCATTACACCAGTATCTCCTTCTGGTTTGATTTCTATTCCAAATACCTTATCTGCTGCTTTTCCATCATAATGTTCACCATCGTCTTGCATAAAGCTGTACTTGAATTCATCATCCTTATTGAAACGATAATATATCCTTACTTTCTTAGCTATTTTTTCTACTGTGGCGGATACTCTGAATGAAGTTACTTCCTTACGAGCGAATTTTTCTCTTTCTGCTACATAAATACTTTCTATCTCTGGAGCGAAACCTCTGATAGCTGGATGCTTTTTCAAGAAACGAGTACGCTTTGACATCAATTCTATGATACCAGGAATCTTCGATTTTTTACCTTGAGTTTGAATCAAGCTAGTAGCAAATTGATCGTCATCATAATATTTGAACTTATCACGAGACAAGTCATTCTTGATTAATTCTTGCAATGCTTTAGCTCTTACTTCGTATTCACCTTCTAAGAAATTATCCGTAAAAATCGTCTCGACATGAGAAATGTATAGTTTCTTGTAATAAGGATTACTCAACAAGCTACTGATAAGCGGCTTAGATTTATTACCCTCATGTAGGAACGGATCCAAGTTCTGTAGTTGTTCCAATGTCAACGAACTAGACTTGAACTTATACTTCTTATAGCTACCAAAACAAAGGTTCAAATCCTTAACGATAGGAACAAACTTACCATGTTTATTCTTATACAAGTAGTAATTTTCGCTAATATCTCCTGCATAGCTATTCAAGTTGACGAGTACATTATTATATGCATGCATCCAAAGTACTTGATCCACATCCAATATTTTTTCTATACTTTTTGCATCGTTCGTACTTAGTGCCTTGGTCAATGCGATTACATCATCCCAACCATTTTCTGATTTCAATTCATAATTGTTCAGATAACAAGAAGCGTCTTCCTCATACATTAATGTACCAGGTATATTCTTAAGACAGCCATTATCAGCTTTCATACCATCTCCTGGCTGAGCACCTTTGACCAAAGTTCCTTCCTTCGTTCCGAACTGGCTTGTTAGAAAATTCCCATCTACATGCTCTACATTTACATATAGACCTCTGTATTCGCCATTTACATACATTCGTGTATAATTGGCACGAGAAGCACGCATATATTTTCTGGCAATTTCATATCCTAATACTTCCCTTACCATACTTGGGTCACGAAGTGCATTGGATAATTTCAAGCGAGTAACGCCTTGATGGTTCTGCTCCTTATTGATTTGATTCAGTTTGACTTGGAAAGAGTTCCTTTCTCCGCCATAAGAAAACGATTTAGAGCCGCTATACCTTATACCTACATTCTTGTACTGTTTAGCACCGATGGTTAGTGTTCCTAATAGCATTTCTTCCCCATTGACCTTTAACGAGTCTAAAAATACTTTCCAATTCTTCTGTTTGAATTGAAGTCTTACGTCTTGGATTCTTTCTGTATTATAAAAATCGTTGAAATCCGATTTTTGGGCAGTAAGTACCGTAGCACTGCAAATAACTGCCAGTAAAAAGAAAAGTATGAATTTTTTCATATCAGATGTGTTCCTATTTTACTTTTAATGTATGAACAAAGTTAATAAAAATTCCTTGCTTAGAGATAGCCAATAAATAAATGTACAACCTTGACTTATTTTTTTGAAACTACCTGTATTAAAGATACTTGGCTAGGACTGCGTTATTCTCTTGTTATCTTCACAAAAGCTTGCTACATTTCCCACATATTCACTCATTAGTCATCCCTTAGCAGCTAATATATTAAGTCTTACTATATATCACAAAGACTTAACATTTAGTTATAGTATAATGTGTACTTATTTAGGAAAAGACTAACAATTCAACGACAATATGTATAATAGCCTACAATTTAATGGACTAAAATGCTTTGGCTATGAACTGTGCCATACCTCTAATGGAGATTTGTCCAGTATAATTGCCTAATAGCCTCACATTAGGATAATTTTTTTGCAATGTACGATCCATTTCGCCCCACATATTCATTAATTCATTATTATAAATAGGGATGCCTTTCCTCCACTTAAACATCTTATAATCTAATGCTGTTGCTTTTACACCTAATAATTTTTGTAAATCAGGCATTAAAAAATTATCGACGATTTGATCTTCTTCCTGACTGATAATCGTCCCTTCATAATCTCTCAGCATACAAGTAAGACTAATGAGGTCATCATTTTCTACTCTATCTGAAAAAATACATGAATTAAATAATACCCCCAAGATCGTCAATCCTTCGCTTCTGGGGATTAGACAACCAAAACCAGGTTTAAAATCTGGAATATCTTTTTTATTAAAAAATAATGTCGTGGTAACAAAAGGTGTATACTTTACTTTTTCTAGCAAAGTATTCATTTCTCCCTTGAAAAAATTCTTGGCAATATATGAAGGTGCTGTGATAATAGTAGATTCATCAGAGAATTCCGATATTTCTTGATTGTAATGAATATGCTCTTTTAAATGTTCTGCCAGACGAGCAGAAAATTTCCCTAAGCCTCCTTCAAAACTTTGTGTCCCAGATCGTTTTCTAGAATCAGCAGTAGTTTTAGCTTGTTGTTTCCATTGATATAATGCTTTGGGGAGAAAATTAGTATGGTTCAGTTGTTCTGCAAAGGGGCGAAGTACTGCAGAAAAACTTAAATCAGCAATTGGAGCACCATATATTCCTGCGAAAGCAGGTTCTAATATTTGATTAGTAAAGGTCTTTCCAAAATAAGTATGACCAAAATCCTCTATTGTTTCTAATTGCTTATTATGTGGTGTCCAAAATCTTGCTACCATTCCAAACGTTTCCATGATTCCCAATGGAAATTTCCTCATTTCATTATCACGAACCAAATACCTAGCTTTAGAGGCAGCATCTGGAGATTGTATTTCCAAACCTAAATTCTCACACATATCTGCCAGTTCCTTACACCAAACAAAACCATTGGCTGCTGCTTCTGCTAAGCCTAGACCTTCTACTTTATGAGTACCAATAAGTCCTCCAGCTCGATTTTCTTTTTCTAATATTTTAAATGAAATTCCATTCTTCTTCAAGTAATAACCTAGCATTAGACCAGATATACCTGCACCTATAATGGTATAGTTCTCATCCTTTTTGATAGCGTTTCCTAGGATATTTTTATCTGCAATTTTGTATTTCATTATTAATTAGTCTAGGCTATTTGTTATTACTTTTCTAAGCTAAATTCAAGATTTTATATACAAAGCCTATCTGTTCATCAAAAATTACAATCCGTTTATCTAAAGGATATAACTCATTAGAGATCAAATGCGTTTCTTTGTTAGGTAATAAGGATTCTTTTTAAAGCTACTTAAAAACAGCTTAGTATGACAAAGTTCGATAATAAACCTATTACATTAATCATATTCATGTAAATATATACTAATGAAAAAGTACTTTTTTATATTCCTAGCTGTAGGACTTATCTTTTCTTCTTGTAAAAAGGATGCAGCCAATATCCAAATGGATTCAGCGGTACAACATATTCCTTCTGATGCTTCTCAGGTAACAGTGATTCGTATTCCTCAATTAATGGAAAAAGTTGAATTTGAAACATTGAGAGAAATGGATTTCTACCAACAAGCGATAAAAGAAGCTGCTGGAAGAGATCAGACGATGGGAAAGATTCTTTATGATCCATCTGAAAGTGGTATCAATATGAAGCAGAATGCCTATATGATTTCTGATATTGATCCAAACAATCCTAGTAACATGATGAATGGGATAATGGTAAATATTGCTAATGAAGCTAAATTCGCAGAATTGATCAAGTCCAGTCCGATGAGTATTGGAATCAAGCAGGCTACGGGTTATCAATATTCTACAACTGGCGAAAATCTCCTAGCATGGAATGATGAGATTGCATTTATAGGTCAAGTAACTGGTGATGAAGCTACTAGTAAATTGGATAAGATTTTTAATATCTCAGAAGGTGCTTCTGTATTGAATTCCAGTAGTTTTGAAAAAACAGGTGGAGGAACGGATGATATTAATTTCATGTTGAGTGGTGATGCTTTAGCAAGTAATCCTCAATTGAGAATGGCATCTGGAATGATGGGCTGGAGTCCAGAAGATTTAGTAGGTAACCATATCAATGGTGGAGTAAAATTCGATGATAAAAAAATGTCTCTGGACTTGAATATTGATTTAAAGAAAGCGATTGCAATAGATTTGGCAATGCCTTTTAAATCAAGCGTATCTACTGATTTTTCTTCTTATATTCCTGGAGATAATCTAGCAGGAGTTTTTACTTTTGGATTGAATCTGAAAGGACTGAACCAACTGTTAGTAGAAAAAGGTGCAGAAGGTATGGCGAATAGTTTTGCCAACTTAGACAGAATGGGATTGAGTATGGAGGAATTGACAAAAGCCATAGATGGCGATATGATATTAGCTATTCAAAAAGAAGGTTCTGAAGGAAAACCAGCAGGAATATTTGCTATTAGTATCAATGAAAAAGAATTCAAGGCATTTGCAGCTAAGATGGTTGAAATGGGCATCATTGCAGATAAAGGAAATGGCGTTTATAAAATCAATAACGCTGACATGTCAAAAGATTTTGACGATGCTATGGGTGGAAATGGAGAATTCAACGAAGCATCTATCGTAATTAAGGATGGTAAGTTATTCATGACAGCAGATCCTGTATTACTGGAAGGTATTAAAAATGGTGGACTCGCCAAAGGCAAAAGAATGGATAAGAGTCTTTATAAGGAAATCAGTAGTGGTTTCTTAGGTGGCAAAGGATTTCCTGAGCAACTTAAAGGTATGGATCTAGGTGTGGATGAAATGAATATCGAATCATTTGTGTTCAGTATGCAGAATGGAAAAGCTACAATGGAATTGACTTCTAATAAAGCTGGGAATTTCTTGAAGACGATGGTAGAGAATATAGAAAAGCAACAAGGGAAACCTAATTAATTAGATGCTTAGATATATTTAGATAAAAAATCAACGATTAATAAAAAAGGCATTCTCGAAATCGAGAATGCCTTTTTTACTTCTCCTAGATCTAGCCAAATTCTGACCATAGCATTCATTTCTATTAGCGTAAATAATCCTGATTGTTCGAGGATAGCTTTTATATCGAAGGTTCTTTGACAAATGTCGTAAAAAAAGATGTGAGGTGAACAAACACCTCACATGTCGGAGCTTGAAAATCAGGCAATTGCCCTTGCAGTGTGTTTGACCACCTGCAACTTTCCACGACATTTGTCAAAGAACCATATCGAATATGCCTATCCCTCTATATCCAAATCTGCTTTGGCAGTGATATAGTCTGCATTTCCCCCTCTGATTTCAATATCATATTATTGAATTCGTTTCACTAATGCCATTACTTTTTCTTTGTCTTGATGTACGAAATAGAACAGTAATTCATTTTGTACAATGTCTTCTCTTGTAGTAGAACATCCTGCTACAGATACAAATTCTGATGTTATTAATCGTTCGAGTATCGAGCAATCGAAACGAGCAAAAGGACTATTATCTTTTTTCTTAAAATAATAGATAAGGGACGAGAAACAAATAAACGCTACATTCTAACTTGCCTTTTTGTTTGCTAACTTCGTTGAAAATACTCGCCTAGCCAGCTATGTCTGCGTTTTTTGCCTTATTAGCAAGCAAAAATCCTGCGTTATAAGTTGTAGCGTTTATTTATTTCTCATCCCTAAGATGTATAATTGACGCTTTATGGTGTTTCATCGAAGCAAATGAATGGTCTATTTCCTATATTTGCCTTATGATACACCTCCAATATATTCGTCCAGAACCTATTTTTTCAAAGCCTGTGCTTCCAGAAAATTCTACGATTTGGAATAAGGAGATACATTTTAAAAAAGGAAAAAAGTATTTGATACGAGCTCCATCTGGAGGAGGAAAATCTACTTTGGTTCATATTATATTTGGATTGAGAAGAGATTATGAAGGCGAAGTGAGTATTAATGATGCTGCCATACATCATGCTTCTCCTAGTATTTTATCTGAAATCAGGAAGTCACAGCTTTCTGTCGTTTTCCAGAATCTACAACTCATTCCAGAATTAACAGCTTTAGAAAATATAGAAGCTGCTCGTCAATTATCTGATTATAAAAGTAAGGAGGACATCTTACAAATGGCAGCTGTACTAGGAGCTACAGATTTTTTACACCAAACTACCGCTACCCTATCCTATGGTCAGCGACAAAGAATTGCCATTATTCGTGCTTTATCCAAGCCGTTTTCTTTCCTTCTACTAGACGAACCATTTTCTCATCTCGATACTGCCAATATCAAAATTGCTTGTCAATTGATACAGCAGGAATTAGTAGAAAGAGGTGCGGGCTTACTGCTCGTTTCTCATGAAAGCCCTTATCTTTTTGAAATAGATGAGATATTAATTCTTTGATGAAATTTATTCATTCATCAACAAGCTTTGTCAGTTATCCCTAGTTCTTCCTAGTTATCCCAAATCGTTGTCAGTTATCCCTATTATCAATTTCGCATTGATAATCAGTCTATTATTGTGGTATTCAGTATTTATATCAAAATAGATTTACGATGGAAAACTTATATCAAAACTTACTTTTTGCACATATCATTTGCGGAGGAGTGGCTTTAGTGATGGGATTATTGGTTATCTTTCTTAAGAAAAGTGGCAAATTGCATACTCGTTTAGGTAGCATCTATTTTTGGGCGATGACTGGCGTATTCGTCACGAGTGTCATCTTAGCATTACTCAAATTCAATCCTTTTTTATTAGGAGTAGGTGTATTCAGTTACTATCTTGTGTTTACTGGTTTTAGATTCGCTCAGATGAAAGGTTATAAGAATTTCAATCAAGTAGATAAATGGGCATTCATCATTACCTTGGTTTCTAGCATTGCCATGTTATTGTTTTCTGCGTACATCTATATGACCTATCAAAGTACATTGATTATCGTATTAGCCATATTTGGCGGTTTATCTCTTAGGCAATCCATACAGGATTTATACAGAATGGGAAAAAAGATGGATAAGCACAATTGGCTCATCGAACATATCGTCAGAATGCTAAGCGGATATACTGCTACAGTAACAGCTTTTCTTATTACAGCAATGCACCAAGCATTACCTCCTTTAGTCTTATGGTTAGGTCCTGGCGCCATCGGAGGAATAGGAATAACACTTACTGTCAATCATTATAGAAAGAAATTTGGTATAAAAAAGAGAAATGTAGTGATAGATCAACATTAAAAAGGATAGTCTTTATTTAGATAATTCACAGTATATCAACATATTCAGAATACTAGGAATTATTATTTTAAAATAATGGTTAAAAAAGTATCGTAGTTTCTTGAAATATTGAATAGGTTTGTCGTATATTTGCCCCGCGCTTGAACAAAAGGGTTCAAACTAAGTAAAATGCGAAAGTAGCTCAGCTGGTAGAGCACGACCTTGCCAAGGTCGGGGTCGCGAGTTCGAATCTCGTCTTTCGCTCTAAAAAGGCCCTCCAAAAAGAGGGTTTTTTTATTCGGATGCTAAAGGCATCTCCATCATTCGCCCGGATGGTGGAACTGGTAGACACGCAGGACTTAAAATCCTGTGCCTTTTGCGGGCGTGCGGGTTCGACCCCCGCTCCGGGTACAAGCCGAGAACGATTCATTTCGTTCTCGGTTTTTGTTATTTGAGGGTTATTTTCCTAGCTTTAGGAAGTTATAACCAAATAACGATTTTATTGATATTTCCATAAAGTTAGTTAGTTAGGGATTAGATAATTAATAGAGTACGCAAAATAGCGAGGTTATTATTTTCCTATCCTATTCCCTTAAGATATTTATGAGGCGATTGTCAATATTAAATTACCTTTAATCACTTATTTTCACACAGAACGAAGAGCATGAAAAAAAACATAGAAAAACCATCACCAGAAGCAAAAGCACTTTCTCTTTTTTTAATGGCCTACAAAGCAGATAGCCCTAGTCACAAAGAGAAATCTAGACAGATTAATAAACTATGGGATCTAGTTAAAATTAATAGATTAAGTAAGAGTGAATATATGGAAAAGGTGCAAGATACCTTAACATCGTATGGTGGTTATTCAGAAGTAGTAGAGAAAACAGTTCGATTTTACATTGAAAAAACTGGCGAATGGAAACTAAAAGGTGATGACAAATATTGTCTAGATGCTAAGGCAATTGCTGATAAAATTTTGAAGAAGTAGACTCTCTATTACCAAACTTAACGACAGTTCATTCTGATCGTTAAAAAGCCATTCTGAATATTCAGAATGGCTTTTTAATTTTAATTTTTAGTAAATTATCTAAACCGAACCCTTATTTATAATTACTCGTCCTAATAAGTAGAGCTGATTTTGTTAATCAATTTAAACTGGGCTATGAAAAATTTATGTTACTTATAACAGTCAAATAATAACTCCCACACTTTAAGCTGCTTATTTTGGTCTTGATCTTTGGAGTTCCTACTAAAAACGTGACTAATTTACTCAAGCCGCGATTTTAAAATTATTTCTGATTATAACTTCCATTTCAAGAGGAGAAATATACCCTAAAGAAGAATGTAATCTCTGATTATTATACCAATTCATATATTCTTCAACTGAGTCATATAATTGAGAATAGATATTGTACTTGAATCGATAAAGCCATTCATGTTTAATAGTTTTGAAAAAACTTTCGGCAACAGCATTGTCCCAACAGTTCCCTTTTCTACTCATGCTCTGTATCATCCTTTTGCAATGAAAAGAAAAAAGAGCAGAGATTTTACTAGAAGTATATTGAACACTTCTATCTGAATGGAAAATAAAGTTCTTCTTAATAGTTCTTATTTTTCGAGC
>JBNMOV010000076.1:0-14629 GCA_051275765.1 Maribacter sp.
AAGACTGCTTCACAGGCATGCATCTCACTGTAAAATAGTAAGATAGACATGGTGAAAAAATATATAATATACGTATGGAATCTTATCATTGGCTGGCTCTTTTTGTGAAATTATACTATCACACTACCAAAGTATAATAACTTATTGTAAATAAAAAGTACAATAGACTATAAAAATACGGAGGTTTTTAATTATTATTGCAATGTAAAATACTGATTAATAGATATTTAGTACGTATTTTTTTAGTTAAAAGTTACATAAAATCTATTTTTTATTTTGAAAATCATTAACGATAAGATTATTTCATTACTTGACTTCATGTCAAAATACGAACTAAATCGATTTAGGAAGTTTTTGATGTCACCATATTTTAATGATAGTGATGATGTTTTGACGTTTTTTGAGGCATTGGATCATCTCATTAGAAATGATGATATTTCTGATGTTACGAGGGATTTGGTTTGGAAGCGGGCTTTTGGGAAGAGGAAGTATATTGAACAAAAATATAGACGGCTGGGATCGGATTTGACCAAGTTGGCTTATCGTTTTTTTTCTGTAGAATGGCATGAACGAGATGGTTTATCTGGACAGGAAGGTGTGCTTAAAAAAGTGAATGCGGCTTCTCTAGGAAAACATTATAAAACGGCACTGCGGAATTTTAGGAAAGACTTGGATGATTATACGTTTGAGAATTCTGATTTTTACTACTATAAGTATGTTGCTGAATATGAATCTCATATGCACTTGGAACGAATAAGTGCCAAACGTTCTACCTTGAGTAATTTGCAGCAGGCAGATATTAATTTAGATATTTATTATATTATTAATAAATTAAAACATTATTGTGATGCGTTGAATTATAAGACCTTTCTTTCTATTGAAATAGAGGTTAAGTTATTATCTAGATTAATGGAATTTATAGAGGGGAATAATTATTTGAAAATTCCTGCTGTTCACATTTATTATAATATTTCTAAGACATTAACGAATGCGGAAGATTCTCAATTTTATTTTAAATTAGTTGAATTATTAGAACAGCATTATTTATTATTTCCTAAACAAGAATTAAGGACATTATATATTTATGCTACTAATTATTGTATTACTCAGATTAATTTAGGAAATGCTGATTTCTATCGAATTTTATATGAATTATATTTTACCTTATTAATGCGTAGAACCATCTTTAATCAAGAGGATGAATTAGACGAAAGGCATTACAAAAATATTATCACTTTAGGGATTAGAGTCAATGATTATCAAGGAGTTGAGGGTTTTATTTTAGAATTTAGTCCTAAATTAAAAAAAGGAGTTAGAGAAAATGCATTGACGTATAATTTGGCTCATTTATATTATGCACAGAAAAAATATGAGAAGGTGATAGAGCAGCTGAGGTATGTAGAATATAATGATGTTTTTTACGCTTTGGGGAGTAAATTTATGTTATTAAGAACTTATTACGAACAAGAAGAATTTATGGCATTCGAGGCACGATGGGATTCTTTTTATATTTATTTGCGTAGGAATAAATTAATTTCTCATGAGATGAAAACGCAATATATGTTACTGCTGAGATTTATTAAAAAAATATACAATACGCCTAATTATAATAAAGAAGAATTATTAAAAATTAAAGATAAATTAGAAAATACACCACAAATAATTAATAAGAATTGGTTGCTAGAAAAGTTGGATGAAATATTGAATAATAAAAAAAATTAAAAAGGTGCTGAAATTTCAGCACCTTTTTAATTTAAGGTTTAGTCACCAGTACGATATATTGATATTCTAGTGTAGTATCATCTGTTTCCATGAGTCTATATCCTGCCATTTCTAGCTCATTTTCTACGGAATCTGCACTTATTCTCATTTCTACAGGAGGTCCTTGCCCTTCTGGTAATCTTTTCTTTTTATAATCTACAATGAGCAGTTTCGCACCTGATTTCATGCCTTCTGCTACCTTTTTGAAATATGCTGTTCTATTCTGAATATAGGAATAGGTATTGACGAGGATAATGGCATCAGTTTCTCCTTTTTGTAATTTAGGATCGTCTAGACCAGCTATTCGGATGTCGAGTTTATTCTGGATGTTTTCAGGGAATTCTACTTTTACGCTATCCATATACTGAATAAATCGATCATCTATATCTATGGCGATTACTTTTTCTGCTTCATTGGCGAGTAAGAAGGAAAAATAACCAGTTCCTGCACCTATGTCAGCCACGGTTTTCCCTTCGAGTTTACCTAGCATCTCTATGACCTTTTTTGGTTTTTGCCATATGACCCTTTCTTTGTCTTCGAGAGCTCCTATAATTTCTTCAAATTCCTCGCCTTGAACTTCATCTGTTTTGTGATCATGGCTATCTTTGTGATCATGACTATGTTCGATGTATAAAGGATGATCTTCCTTATAATCGTATTCTTGCTTCAGACAACCTGATAGAAAAATAAAGGAGAACAATATAAAAATAGTGGTGTAGGATAATCGCATAAGTCGTGAATTCTATAATAATCACAAGATAATCTAAGAACTTATTAAAATTTAATATTGTCCATACCAAAGTAAAACTAATTTTAAATAAGGATCAAGCCAAAATTATGTTTTACCAGCCATACTTCTTCCAATCTTCAATATAATCCACATCTGAAAGCCTAAGCAGCATACTAGGAGTAATCTGATAGGTTTTTTTGGCTTTTTGGATGGTAGCTTGACAGACACTGTCTGTACTCCATTCGATGTCTTGGAATAATTTTGGAAAAAATCTGCTCATTCCTAGCAAATAATATCCTCCATCTAAGGTAGGCCCGATGACTATTTTATTATTACTCAAAGCATCAAAAGCAGTCTGTATCATGGCAGTGCTTATCTGAGGACAATCACTGCCAATAATGACTACTTTATCATTATCTACTAATGCTTCTTGGAAGGCATTGGACATTCGTTCTCCAAGATCGCCTCCATGCTGTAGATAAGGAATGAAACCTGCTTTTTGCCATTCGTCATTATCTTCTATATAATGACTATAACAAACTAATTTATTACAATCAACTTTGCCAGCTTCTTTTCGAGTATGACTCAGGAGTTCGTTATAAATACGCAAGGCTTCCTCGTTACCAACAGAGGAAGCCAAACGTGTTTTTACTTGCCCTTTTATAGGGTTTTTAATAAAGATGAGGAGTGTATTATTTACTCCATCATTTTTTCTTTTTATCATCCTTTTCTACTACTTCTATTTCCTTACCAGATTCCATTTTTTTGGAAATGGCAGAGTAAGGGCCAGTTACGATTTCTTCTCCTCCATCTAAACCAGATAAGATTTGTATATATGTATCATCTTGTATACCTGTTTTAACTTGTTTCATAGCCACCGTATCTGCACTCACCACGAATACAACTTCCATCACATCTTCATCATCATTTCCAGTTTTTTCATCTTCGTCTTTTTCTCTTGTCGTTACTGCTTGTATAGGGGCAGTGACAATATCATTCAGACTGGATGTATTAATATCCACAGAAGCAGACATTCCTGGCCTGAATGCGAAACGCTTATCTTTAGTTACTAAATCCTTATATGACGCTCGATCTATTCTGATTTTTACTGTAAAGTTAGTTACCTGATCTGTAGTCAAGGTCATGCCATTTGTATTACTAGCAGAATTAGCAATTTCAGTTACTTTTCCAGTAAATATTCTGTCCATATATGCATCTACTTCTATATTGACAATATCTCCTGCACTCACTCTCAATACATCACTTTCACTTACATCCACTTGTACTTCCATATTGCTCAGGTTAGCAATTTTGAAGATAATATCTCCAGTCATTTGCGTAGTTCCTAGTACAGTTTCCCCTTTTTCTTTTCCCAAATAAGAAACGATACCAGATAAAGGAGAATAAATAGAAGTTCTATTGAGGCTAGTTTTGGTTTCTTTCAAAGTTGCTTGTGCACTTTCTACAGAAAACTCAGCAGCTCTTACGGTTTGCACCGCAGCTTCTACACCTGCTCTTGCAGATGCAACAGTCGCTTCTCCTGCTTCTACATTAGCTTCCAAAGAACGAAGGGAAGAAAAAGCATTATCATAATCCGCTTGTGAAATCACGCCATCAGCCAATAATTGCTTATTTCTATTGAAAACAACTTGAGCATTGGCAAGCTGTGCTTCTATTTGTTTTTTCTGAGCGATAGATTGTTGTAATGTAGCTTCTGCACGAGATTTATTCGCCTTAGAATTAGCTACTTGTGCTTTTGTGCTATTCAAGGCTGCTTCTCCTCGATCTACTGCGGACTTGAAAAGATCTGGATCTATTTTAGCCAAAATCTGACCTACAGTAACAGAATCACCTTCTTTTACATATAATTCTACTAGTTCTCCTGAGATATCAGAATTTACATTGATTTCTAATTCTGGAAATACTTTTCCACTAGCAGATACCATTTCCTTAATGGTTCTTTTCTCTACTTTTTCAGTATAGACTTCTACTCCTTTTTTTCCTTTTTTGCCTTTCATAACAGCAAATACTACAAGGATGATAAGCAATAAACCTATTAGTATATATAACCAAGTCCAATTCTTCTTTTGACGAGCCATTGTATATGTGATTTTTAATTATAGTTAATTAATTGATTTGCGTGAAACGCAACTTTTGGTCGATAGACCAAAAGTTTAAGGGAATAAATGATTTATTAGATAATAGGGCAAATTAATTATAGTTGATTTTTGAGATAGTATTATACTAACCAATATCTCTTTACAACTTAATAGGTCGTCCTGCATAGAAATCTAGAATTTTCAATCTGAATACATAATCATATTTAGAGCGAATCAATTCTGTATCTGCTAATGTCAGCGTATTTCTAGCCGTACTGAGCTCAAAAGCATTGGCACTTCCTAGATCGTATCTTTTCTTAGTGTTTTCGTAAGATGCGTTTTGTGCTATAAGAGAACGTTCTGCTGCTTCATAGGTTTTTTGAGCTGCTATGGCATTAGTATAGGCATTTTGTATATCTACTCTTAGGCGTTGTTTCAGTAGTTCGTTTTGGACCTTTACGTTTTCCTTACTTAGCTTAGCTCTTTCTGCATTTAGTTTGGCTTGCTTATTATCCCATATAGGATAGCTGACATTAAGACCTACATTTTGTCCTAGGTTATTATTAAGTTGGGTCAAATAAGGTTGATTTCTTAAATTTGGGACATCTTGGGGTATTTGAAGTTCTCCGTCAAGAGTAGTACCATCTACTACGAAAGAAAAAGGTTGACTGGCAATAGTGGGTGTATAAGAAGCAATTTCCTTTCCCAATGAAGAATATCCTGTATTGACACCAGCAGAAAGCGATATAGTAGGTTTTTTAGTTGCCAATGCAATATCTTCTGCTACATCCGCACTTTTAACCCTGAGTTCTCCTGCTCTGATATTAGGCTGTGTATTCATCGCTTGGCTATAAATGCTATTGAGATTGATACCTTTTAAAGTACTTTCGTCTACTCTTAATCCAGGTGCAAAAACATTAATCTCCGTATTCACATCTAAGAACATCAACTGTTTCAATGTTAGATATCCTAGAGAAACTGCATTTTGTGCAGCAATGACTGTTTGTTCATTCCTAGCTATCTGTGCTTCAATATCTAATTTGTTATTAGCTGGTAATGTACCTGCCTTAATGAGTTTATTGGTTTGCAACAGTTGGTCCTCTGTTTGCTTGAGTTGACCTTTTACAGATTGAAGTTGCTCTTCTGATAATAATACTTGCAAATAGGCTTGTGCTACCTGAAGTGCGATATCCCTAGAGGTTTGTTCCACATCCAACTCTGATGCCTTAATGTCCATTTCACTTTGCTTGATAGAATTCTTTATTCTACCTCCTTGATATAAAAGTACACTACTATTGATACCAATATTATTGGAAAATGAGGTCTGTGTGCTAATGCTATTATTATTAAAATCTACCGTTCTACCTGAATTCAGATTCAAACCAGTAGAAGCATTTATAGTAGGATATCTGGACATTTTATTCTGTTTCAATGTCACCTTATTATTAGCTACTGCAAATTGGGCTTGCTTTATCGTCAGACTTTTGTCCTGAGCATGTTTGATACATTTTTCCAATGACCAAGTTTGCTGTGCATATTGGAATGAAGGAAACAAAAGGATGCTTAAAGCTAAAAGGAAAATATTTTTCATGAAAATTGATATTAGTACTTACTTCCAAATAAGGGATTAGATAATTGATGTGAAAAGATATGCCAACTGTGTACATTATTATTATCCTATTCCCTAGAATGATAATGCAATTTTACTGAAGCCTAGAAGAATGGACAATTTATTTATATCAATGCTGATTTTTCTCGGATTAAAATCACTTAAGGAGAGATTAAAAAAGGTCATTCGGGAAGAATGACCTTTTTTAATGTTTATTGTGAAAATGCAAACTGGATGATATTGGCACCCATTTCGAGTGCTTTTCGCCTCACTTCTGGAGGATCTTTATGTACTACCTGATCTTCCCATCCATCACCTAAATCGGTTTCGTAGGTATAGAAACAGACCATTCTTCCTTCGTGGATCAATCCAAAACCTTGTGCAGGTTTGTCATCATGTTTGTGGATTTTTGGCAATCCATTACTGAATGTAAATTTTTGTCTATATATAGGATGGTCAAAAGGTATTTCGATAAATTTCAGCTCTGGGAATACTTTCGCCATAGCTGGTCTCACAAAAGGATCCATACCATAGTTATCATCTATATGTAGGAATCCTCCTGATATGAGATACATACGTAGGTTTTCTGCCTCTGTATCAGAGAAGACAACATTTCCGTGTCCAGTCATATGTAAGAACGGATAGTTGAATATATCTACATTGGCTACTTCTACTGTTTCATATTCTTCATCGAAGTTAGTACCTAATTTATCATTGCAAAAATTAGCCAGATTAGGTAATGCTGTTGGGTTAGAATACCAGTCGCCACCACCATTATATTTTAATAAAGCTAATTTAAGTGTGGGTTCTTCTATAGAATTAAATGCCAGTAGCAAAAAACTCATCGATAATAGTAAAAATAAGTATTGGATTCTTTTCATGTTGCAAATATATGGTTTCCTTCTATCAAGGTCAATTCAAAAGTTTGTACTGAAGTCCCCTACGACTTTATTTATTGAAAAAAAAGTTAATTTTTATTACTTTTATAACATGATAAAAACCTATATTGTAACTATATTAGTTTTATAATATTACTTAAAATCAACATATTATACTTTTTTTAATAAATATTAATCTCTTTTTTATAACATAAAGCACGATACTCTTTAACTGATACTTCTCTTCGATTTATTATTATTCAAACACATAAACGCTCTATTTTATAGAGTTATTTATTTAATTGATTATAAATCTTTAAAAATTATGAAAAACTTTTTTACAACTATTTTATCTTTTTTTATTCTCTTTTCTACAGGAGTAATCGTAGATGCCCAAGTGGGATGTACAGATGGTTCTTTTGCAGAAGTAGTAACCCTTGATTTGGCTGGTAAGAAATCCGCAGGTCCTATAGGTAGTTCTGGTAATGACAAAGGTACATTATGTCTTGGTAGTGCAATTGAAAAGGACGTGGTAGGTCTGGAGTGGGAAGATATTTCTGTGAACCCAGTAGGTCAAAGTTGGTGTAGTGAGGCGAGGATTGATTTCAATAATGGTGAAGTATTTTTGGCTCCTGCCAAGGATGAGAATAATGTAGGTCCATGTATGAATAATTATGCTTCTGGATTCATAACGGATTTGAATGGACAAGGGTTAGTCTTTACTACTGATGCTTTAGGTTGCATTAATTGGGAAGCTTACGAAACTGATGATGATAATTCTGCAGCTGGATTGGATCAGCAGTTTAATGGGGGATTAGTGAAATTTTATGCTTGTCCTTTAGGTGAAATATTACCAGTAGAGCTGATTTATTTCGATGCTATAAAAGATGAAAGTACAGCAGTATTGAAGTGGGAAACAGCTAGTGAGGAAAATAATTTAGGTTTCAATATTGAGCATAGTACAAATGGTGAAGACTTCAGACCTATTGGATGGGTAGAAGGTGCTGGTACGACTGTAGAAGTACAGCAATATCGATTCGTAGATGAAGATCCAATAAGAGGATTGAATTATTACAGATTAGTACAAACAGATATTGATGGAACGATCACTCGTTCTGATGTAGAAGTGCTTACTTTTGAAAGCAAATTCCATGCATCAGTATTTCCTAACCCTACTAGATTGAGAAAGGAAACTACACTACGTCTATTTATAGAAACTAAGCAGAATGTAATAGTTCGTGTATATAATATGATAGGTCAGTTAGCACTTGAAGTAAGTTATGATTTAAACCAAGGAGACAATGAAGTGATTCTTCCTCATGGAAATATGGATTCAGGACAATACACTATTTCTGTAACATATGATGAAAGAATTATTAAAGATATGAGACTACATATTTTAGAATAATAAAGAAACGGTTGATGTCAATTATCCCAAGGATGGTATTTACTGTCCTTGGTTTTTTTTTATTCCATATTGAGGATATGCCCTAAATGACAGGCAACCACGCCTGCTGTTTCTGTCCTCAATCGACTTTCGCCAAGTCCTACAGCTATAAAATTATTATCCAAAGCAATTTGTATTTCTTGCTCAGAGAAATCTCCTTCCGGACCAATAAGGATAAGTAAGTCTGTTTTTTTATGAGCAATATCCAAAAAATGGCGATTATCCTCAGAAACCCAACACAAATATTTATTTTCGTTGCTATCTTTTACTCCTTTGATAAATTCTTTGTAAGAAATAAAATCATTGACCTTAGGTAGGAAAGCCTTCAATGATTGTTTGGTAGCAGAAAGAACGATTTTTTCTAATCTATCCAAACGTATCCTTTTTCTTTCTGAATGCTTACAAAGCAAGAAAGTTACCTGATCTATGCCCAATTCTGTACATTTTTCTAAAAACCATTCTGTTCTTGCAATGTTTTTAGTAGGAGCGATGGCGATATGGATATTAAAATCTCTTTGAGTTTGCTGTACTTTATCAGTAATCTTTATCCAACAGTCCTTTTTACTCAAATCAGTGATTCGTCCAGTATACAGTCCACCTTTTCCATCTATGAAATGGATAGTGTCCCCTGTTTTTTTGCGAAGTACTCGCACGCAGTGTCGAGCTTCTTCTTCGCCAAGAATAGCAGTATCGCCTTGTATATTTTGAGTATAGAAAAGTTGCATATGAATTATTGAGTTGCGAAAATAGTCAAAACGCTAAAATATACGAGTTCTTATTATACAGAATGAGTATTTTGTACAAAGGAACATCCTTATTAAGTGTCACTCGTAGGATAAAAGTATGATATTATATAGATAAAACGGTCGTTAGTCTGATATAATGAACTTAAGACAACAAAGCACCTAATTTTGTGTCCTTGTTAGTATAAAATTAAATCAGTATGAAAAAACTATTACTATTACCTTTTTTGTTTGCGAGTATGAGCTTTGCCTTTAGTCAATCAGCCATTACTGGAAAAATTTTGGATGAGGATGGAGAAGGCATTTCGTTTGCTAATGTGATACTGAATGCCGCTTCTGATAGCAGCATGGTCAAATTAGAATATACCAATGATGATGGAACATTTAGCATATTAGGTGCAAATCCAGCAGAATATTGGCTGACAGTGAGCTATGTAGGTAAGTCGGATTACAATTCCGAACCATTTACATACAAATCAGGAGATAAGATTAAATTGCCTACCATTACGCTTGTCGCATCATCTAGTGAATTATCGGAAGTAACAGTAACTGGTATTCGTCCGATATTAGAAATAAAGCCAGATAAATTGGTTTTTAATGTAGAAGGAAGTGTGAATGCAGCAGGGAATGACGGAATGGAATTGCTGAGAAAAGCACCAGGAGTTGTTATTGATAATAATGATAATATTTCTCTAGCAGGGAAAAATGGTGTAAGGGTATTCATTAATGGAAAACCATCTCCTTTAAGTGGCGATGATTTGGTCAATTATCTGAGAAGTATTAATAGTACAGAAATCGATAATATTGAAATCATCACTAATCCTTCTGCAAAGTACGAAGCAGAAGGAAATGCAGGTATTATCAATATCGTATTGAAAAAGGATAAGAATCTAGGAGCAAATGCTACTGTGAATCTAGGATATGGACTAGGTAGAACCTGGGGCTATAATGGTGGTTTTTCTGCTAATTATAGAAATAAAATATCCAATACTTTTGGTTCGTATTCATACAGAAGAGACAATACGTATTGGGGAATGGAGAGTTCCAGAGAATTTGGAGGACTGACTTATAATTCAGAGAGCTTATCCACAGGTCCACGAAAAAGCCATAATTTCAAGATAGGAACTGATTTTTATATTGGTAAGAAAAGTACGCTAGGGTTTCTAATAACAGGAAACCTGAGTGATAATGATGGTAGTACGGATAGTCAAAATGAGATAGGAACCATAGGTGCAGAAAGAATAGACAGTATTTTAGTTTCTAATACATCGCGAAAGCGAGAAAGTGATAACTATACCTTTAATATCAATTATAAACTAGACTTAGACAAGGAAAGAACCTTGAATATGGATGTGGATTATGGTCGATTCAGACAGGATGGTAATGAATTATTACCTAATCAATATGTGGATGTAGATGGCAATATACTATCTGATGAAACATCTTTCACGACTTCTCCTTCACAGATTGATATCTATACTTTCAAACTGGATTACGAACAGCCACTTTGGAAAGGAAAGGTAGGAATGGGTTTCAAGAGTGCTTTAGTCATTACGAATAATGAGTTCGATTTTTTCAATCGAATCAATGATATGGACGAATTGGATACGGACAGAAGTAGCAAATTTGAGTATTTTGAAAATGTGAATGCTGGATACTTAACTTATGGTAAAGGATTGGGGGAAAAGTGGAATGTCTCTGTAGGATTAAGAGTAGAACAGACGAATACCAAAGGAACATTAACGAGTTATGTCCCTGAAAGTGATCCAGAACCAACAGTAAGAAACTATATTGATTTCTTTCCTTCTGGAGGATTGACTTATACTCCTAATCGAAAGAATAATATATCCTTGACGTATAGCCGTAGGTTGGATAGACCTAATTATCAGAACCTTAATCCATTCAAATATAGGACTAATGAATTGTCATTTAGAGAAGGAAATCCTTTTCTTAGACCTCAATATGCCAATAGTTTCCAACTTTCACATACCTTTAATTACAGATATAATACATCTGTAGGCTTTACGCATACGAAGGATTTGATGACGCGTGTTTCCGATATAGAGGGTAATGCACTCAAGCTAACTTGGAAAAACATTACGAATCAGTACAGTTATAATGTGACCTTCTCCGCACCACTTACGATTACTAAATGGTGGGGTAGTTACACGAATATTACAGCATTTCATACTAGAAATATAGCAGAAGCTACAGATGAAATCGAAGCAGTAGATTTGAAGGTAACTGCGGCTTCTATTTATACACAGCATACGTTTAGTTTGCCTTGGAAATTGAAATTTGAGTTATCTGGTTGGGCTTCTACGCCTTCAGTTTGGGGTGGAGTATTTCGTACAGATGCTAATTATAGCATATCTGCGGGTGTTTCTAAGAAGTTCTTGAATGATAAAGCTAATTTAAAAATCAGTATGGGGGATTTATTTAATTCTGCTGGTTGGGAAGGAAGAAATGAATATGGAGCAGCACTATATGAAGCTCAAGGTCGATGGGATAGTAGAAGATTACGTGTAAATTTCTCTTATTTCTTTGGTAATGATAAAGTGAAATCTAGAAAGAGAAAGACAGGATTGGATGGTGAGAAAAGTAGAGCTGATTCTAGTGGTGGACAAGGACAGTAATTAGTTGATTGTGTTGATTAGTTGATTGAGTGATGAAGTGGATAATAATAACTCAATCAACTAATCAACTAATAATTAAAAAATGAAATACTATTTTTCTTTACAATATAAAATGCTAAATAGGCAATTGACAGAGTTTGGGATAAGTCCGATTTTAGGTGTTACTTTTTCAGCGATTTTATTTGTAGGATTGTCTTTTTTCTTGTTTTTGAAGACAGAATATGCTCCATATATTTATGTCTTTTTTGGAATATCATTCGTGATTAAATTAGGAGAAATTACTAGAAATAATTTTTTAAAATCATGTTTTCTTAAAAAAGAATATATTCAATTAAGGTCTATTGAAAATATATTAATAGCGACTCCCTTTATTATATTTTTATTGTTTCAATTAAATTGGATATTTGCAATCGCATTATTTTTTATTGCTGCTATTTTATCCATTTTTAATTTTAATCAACAATTAAGTTATACTATTCCTACACCTTTTTATCGTTCTCCCTTTGAATTTATAATAGGTTTTAGAAAAACTATTTTAATGTTTTTTCTAATTGCATTTCTGACTTACATGTCTATTCATGTGGGGAATTTTAATTTAGGACTGTTTGCCTTAGTCTTGGCTTTATTAACGGCGATGTCTTATTACTTAGAACCAGAAGATCGTCATTTTGTATGGATATATAATATTACAGCTAAAGCATTTTTATTTAAAAAAATGCAAATAGCGATTATACACACTACTATATTATGTTTGCCTTTTAGTATATTATTAGCTGTTTTTTTTCCTAATAATATAGCAATGATACTTGCCTTGCAATGTTTAGGTTATTTATGTTTAATTACCGTTTTATTAGCTAAATATTCTGCATACCCTAGTAAAATAGGGCTTCCACAAGGTATTATGTTATTTATAAGTGTTTGGTTTCCTCCAGCTTTATTAGCTGTTATTCCATATTTATATAAAAAATCCATCGAAAGACTTAGTAATACGTTATAATGATCAATATTGAAAATTTATCAAAATCATACGGCAATAAAAAGGTGCTGAATAATATTAATCTTTCTTTAGAAAAAGGAAAGGTATATGGAATAGTAGGAGAAAATGGATCTGGGAAAACAACATTATTCAGATGTATAGCGGGATTAGAAACTTACTATGGAAAAATAGAAAGTGAATTAGATAAAATAAAAGATCGTACGGGCTTATTAGCTACACATCCTTATTTCTTTTCTAAAATAACGGGTTGGGAATATTTACAATTATTATCTGTAGCTAGAAAAATAAAACAACAAGATTTTAATCAAAAAAATATTTTCAATCTTCCACTCAATCAATATGCAAGTACCTACTCTACAGGAATGAAAAAGAAACTGGCATTAATGGGTGTATTAATACAAAAGAATGATTTTTATATTTTAGATGAACCATTTAATGGCGTGGATATTCAAAGTAATATTATCATTACAGAAATAATAAAAGAATTAAAATCATTGAATAAAATAGTAATTATTTCATCACATATTTTTTCTACATTAAATGATACTTGTGATGAAATATATTTATTGAAAAATGGACAATTCACTAAGCGAGTGACGAAAGATAAATTCAGTGAATTAGAACAAGAAATGATAGGAGAAATAGTAGGGGACAGTATAGGAAAGTTAGGATTGGAGTAAAATTATATTCTCTAACACTGGGTTGAAAACCCAATGTTAGAGAATATAATAAAAGTTTTATTCTTAAATACGGGTCTTCTAAGCCCATGACTATTACAAGAAATCTACACGACCACTATCCAAATTATAGTAAGCAGGAACGATCTTCACTGTACCTGCATTCACTGCATCAGATACGATTTTAGAACGATTGACTAACTCCGCTGCTGTTAATTCTGCATTTTTCTTGACAACATCATTTACAGAAGCACCTTCTTTGGATGCACTCAGGGCAGGTGTGATATGAGATAATAAATGATTCAAATTATGACCATTATCACCGCCTTTTATGGCTGCAGTTACAGCACCACAACTTTGGTGACCCAATACTACAATAACTGTAGAACCACAATGAGCCACAGCATATTCTATACTCGCCAAAGAAGAATTATTCGCCACATTTCCAGCTACACGAACCACAAATAATTCGCCTAAACCAGCATCGAATGCGAATTCTGGTACTACTCTACTATCTGCACAGCTCAGTACGATGGCATAAGGTTCTTGACCACTGGTTAGTTCTTCTCTTCTGTTGCTGTTTTGTAATTTACCATTTAATTTGTCCTCTACAAATCTAGTATTTCCTTCTTTTAATCTGTTGATAACGTTTTGTATCTTCATATTAATTATAATTTTTTTGTGAATGTAAGGATCTATTATGATAAATAAAAATCAAATTGCGTTATCTATTTAATACTAGACATTCCATTATCCACAGAAAATACCTGACCAGTAATGGCAGAGGCTGCATCACTAATGAGGAAATTTGCCATATTAGCAATATCATCTGCTTGACATATCTTTTTCAATGGATGCATTTGTGCCATTTTTTCAACGAGATCCTCATTCCTGAGAATATGTGCAGCAAGTGGCGTTTGCGTAATACCAGGAGCGATACAATTCACTCTGATTTTAGGAGCCAATTCTGCTGCAAGAGAACGACTAAGTCCTTCTATCCCTGCCTTTGAAGTAGCAATCGAGCTATGAAACGACATTCCTTTGATAGCAGC
>JBNMOV010000077.1:0-14625 GCA_051275765.1 Maribacter sp.
ACAGTTGGGCATAGAATTTTTCTATGTCCTAGCGATAACGAGTTTCTAACTCGCTCACTTCACAAAACCAAAAAAACCACAGAACCCAACCAAGGATTCTGTGGTTTCACATATCATCAAAACACCATCAATACTCCTCCCTAAACGCCCCTTTCAAAATCCATCTAATATTAATAATAAACAAAATCACTACAATAACCAACCAAACATACATCCATACACTGGCCGGAATGAAAACAAAAATCTCCGCATATCTTTCCAAATCAGAAGTAGGACCTACATTGAAATCCTCAATAATATGAATCATACTAGCCAATCCTAAAAACATCAAAATATCACTAGAGAAATCTGTGAACCAAGCTAATGCAATAAATACAACTGCAAAAAGCATCAATAAACCAGTCGTGAACATTTGATCAAACCAAACGACACCAGTAAAAATCATCGCCACAGCTAAAATAAATA
Organism: Maribacter sp.; assembly: GCA_051275765.1. Classification (GTDB taxonomy): domain Bacteria; phylum Bacteroidota; class Bacteroidia; order Chitinophagales; family Saprospiraceae; genus JAHDCE01. The sequence continues at coordinate 466 of JBNMOV010000077.1, forward strand.
AGGTGATTTTAGCAAAGGATTCTTTCTTTGTACCAATATAAAGCAGCATATTTCCAAAAATGGCACTACCTATGTATCCACCCATTAAAATAATGGCACGATTACCGCCCAAGGTGGTACAAAGTCCACTTCCATCTCTATTGACTTGGATAGCGTCTACACTTCCTCCAGTAATCAAAGCTCCGGCTCCATGTCCGAATTCATGAAGAAAAGTAACGAGGAGATTGACAGGGTAAAGTATCATTGCTCCATTAGGAACGAGGTATTTAATCGCTAAATAAATGGCAAGAACTACAAATAGCCGTATAAGAATCGTATTGTTATTATTCATTTTTTTAATGTTTTAATTTTGTTGATAATAAGGGATTTACCATTTTATAGTTACATAATATTCTGCTATCTTCAATCCTACAAAGAGAACAAAAGCAATGAGCAACTTTAAAAATAACTTCATTTTTGTCTGATCAATCTGACTAGTGCTGTTGCTCCTTTAAATTATACGACTTTAGCTGCACCATAAATATACATATCAAAAACGATAATCCAACTTATGGCATTTTCAAATATGTCAAGTTTATCCTTTTGTTGAAATCGATTTTGTTAGCTTATATTTTGATAATGTTTTTAACAATAATTGATGTTAATATGGTTCAATATATTGAAGCTCAGTGAGTAAAACACAATTTTTTGATAAAAGGATTCAAAACATCGTCAGATGTTCTTTCTACACTATATTTTTGGTACTTTTACGTCCCTTTTTAGATATGTTAAGATTTATAGATATTGAGATTTAGAGATTAGATTTTTTTAAAATCAGATGCTAAATCCCAATTTTATCTTAAAATCTAAGCATCTCAATATCTCTAAATCTATAAACTTGAGACTTACACAATTAGAAATCAAGGGCTTTAAGAGTTTTGCGGATCGGACGGTTATCAATTTCAATGAGAATGTAACTGGTATCGTAGGACCAAATGGCTGTGGCAAATCCAATGTAGTGGATGCCATTAGATGGGTATTGGGAGAGCAAAAGAGTAAAGAACTCCGTCTGGAGAAGATGACGAATGTCATTTTCAACGGAACGAAGAAACGGAAGCAAGGAGGAATGGCTGAAGTATCTCTGACCTTTGAAAACAACAAAGGTATTATTCCTTCTGAGTATAATAATGTAACGATTACAAGGATAATCTATAGTACAGGAGAATCCGAATACCGCCTTAATAATGTTACTTGTCGTTTAAAAGATATTCGTTCCCTTTTCATGGATACTGGAATTGGTTCTAATTCTTATGCTATTATTGCCTTGGGAATGGTGGATGATATTTTGCATGATAGGGAGAATTCTCGTAGAAAATTATTTGAGCAGGCAGCAGGAATTTCTAAATATAAGGCTAGAAAAAAAGAAACCCTCAATAAACTGAAAGGGACGACTGCCGATTTGGATAGGGTAGAGGATTTACTTTTTGAAATAGAGAATAATTTAAAAATACTCGAAAAGCAAGCGAAAAGAGCTCGAAAGTATTTTGATTTAAAAATAGAATATAAGGAAAAGAGTCTTGAATTAGCGAAGCATCAAATATCAGAATTTAAGGGAGATTATAAATCTGTAAAAACACAACTAGAAGCACAGCAAGATAAGCTGATACAAGTAGATGCAGTGATTAATTCATTGGAAGCAGCATTGGAGGCGGAGAAATTGGCGAATCTGGATAAAGAAAAAGCTTTGTCTAGTAATCAGCAGAATTTGAATCAGCTGGTAGGACGATTGAGGGGAATGGAAAATGATAAACAAATGGCTGAACAGCGTTTGTCATTTTTAAAGAATAGTAGAAAGCAGATTGAGAAAAGAATCATGTCTGCGGATTCTGATTTGCAAAAATTGCATAGTGAAATAGATTTTTATGCTAAGCAAGTAGATACTGAAACACAGCAAGAAGTAGATAATAAAAAGGAACTAGAGGATGCCAAAAATCATTTAGAATCGATACAGGGCGATCATGGTTCATTGAAATCTGAATTAGATGTTATTCTAAAAGAACAGCAACGACTTGAACGAGAGATGTTTGAGTTGGAAAAGAAGAAGGCAGTAAGTCAGAGTCAGTCTGAGAATTATAGAAGAGATATAGCGAGAAGTGATTCTGAGTCAGAACGAAGAAGAGATGAAGTAGGCGATATTAAGGAGAAGTTAGAGGAATCTGAAGAGCAGAAAACAGAAATAGGAGATCGGATTAAGGAGATGGAAGAAGCACAAGATGCTCGCCAAGTCGAAATCCGAATGCTAGATGAAAAGATAGAGGAAATCACAGATAAGATAGCCAAAATCAACAGAAGCCTAGATGCCAAACGCAACGAATATAAATTAACGAAATCCATGGTGGATAATCTGGAAGGCTTTTCAGAATCCATTAAATTTTTGAGTAAGAATAAGAATTGGGCTGCGAGTGCTCCTTTATTATCTGATTTGATTTATGTAAAGGAAGAGTATCGAGTAGCGATTGAAAACTTCCTAGAACCATATTTAAATCATTATGTGGTTAAGGATTTGACACAAGCTTACGAAGCGATTCAGTTATTGAATAAATCACAAAAAGGAAAAGCTAAGTTCTTTCTTTTGGATGCATTTGATCAGCATAAGACGAATATGGTTATGCTGCCGGATACGATGACGGCGATGGATTTGGTAGAATGTGAAGAGCAATATAAAGGACTCATTTCGCATCTATTGGAAAATGTATTGATTACAGAAAATGATGATATTAAGGCACAACTGTATAATGATGATGTGACTTTGATTGCGAGAAGTGGTAAGTTTATTCAGAAGCGTTTTTCTGTTAGTGGAGGTTCTGTAGGATTGTTTGAAGGAAAGAAAATAGGTCGTAAGAAAAACCTTGAAGTGCTGAATACTGCTATCAAGGATTTGGAAAAGCAAGGAGAAGTATTATCCAAGGAATTTTATTCCTATAAAAATAACATTAAAGAACTGAAAGCTGCGGATCAGTCGCATGAGTTGAGGATGGATAAGCGTAAATTTGACCAAATTAATCAAACGCACGTTTCCTTAAAAACTAAGGTAGAGAACTTTGAATCTTTCTTAAGTGAAGCATCTGAAAGAAAGGAAACGCTTCTTCAAAAAATTAATGAATTAGAAGATGCTATCTATGAATTGGAGCAGCAACTGAACCTCAAAAAAGCAGAGGCAAAAGTAGCGAGCAATAAAATTCAAGAAGCAGATAGTACCTACAGATTAGCAGCAGAACAATTATCTGATGCGACGAGTAGTTATAATCATAAGAATATAGAATACATTCGTCAACAAAATAAGGTGAATACCTTTAGGAAGGAACTCGAATTCAGAAAGAAGCAACTTGCTGATACTCAACTTAAGTTGTTCTCAGATAGGGATGGAGTAAAGGAAAATGAGGAGAATACAGAAAGAGCTGTTGTACAAATTGAAGCCTTTGCAGAGAAATTGGTCGTTTTGTATCAAGAAAAGAAGGAAAAGCAATCTGTACTGAGTGAAGTTGAGCGATTGTATTATGATTCAAGAGGTGGAATTACAGAGATAGAAAATAATATTCGTAAGCAAAATCATGAATCTAAACTAAGTCAGCAACTCCTTGATAATCTAAAAGATAAGTTCAATGATATCAAGTTAAGGTTGACGAGTATAGGAGAGCGTTTGCGAGCAGAATTTGATATTGATATCAATGATATTATTAATAGTGATCCTAATCCAGATTTAAATTTTATAGAACTGGAAGGCATAGTAGAGAAAGTCAGGAAACGCTTGTTCAATTATGGAGAAATCAATCCTATGGCTGTAGAAGCCTATGATGAAATGAAGATCCGTTTTGATAATATTACAGAACAAAGAGATGATATTCTGAAAGCAAAATCATTGCTGGAAGAAACCATAAAAGAGATAGAAGAAACGGCGACAGAGAAATTTATGGAGTCGTTTACACAGGTCAGAAAACACTTCGTAGAAGTGTTCAGAAGTCTATTCCATGAGGAGGATGATTGTGATTTATTATTGGAAGATCCTACGGATCCATTAGAATCTAATATCAAAATCATCGCCAAACCAAAAGGAAAACGTCCTCAAAGTATTAACCAACTGTCTGGTGGAGAAAAGACCTTGACGGCTACGGCTTTGCTATTTTCATTGTACCTATTGAAACCTGCACCGTTTTGTGTTTTTGATGAGGTAGATGCACCTTTGGATGATGCTAATATTGATAAATTCAATAATATCATTCAGAAGTTCTCTAAGGATTCGCAGTTTATTATTGTGACACACAATAAATCGACGATGGCATTTATGGATGTCATTTATGCGGTGTCAATGGAAGATGCAGTTTCATTGGTAATTCCTGTGGATTTTAGGGATTATGATTATAAGACAACGACTGAAATAATGGATGAAGACGATAAAACGACTAATGAGATAATGGATGATGATATTTTAGGTACACATCTTTTGGATTAACTACTTTCCTTAACCTTCCCAAAATTAGGAGGGCTTTTTATTAGGAAAAAAATACTTGCTAAAGAATACGAGGTACTAAAAGCAAAATGATAGAACGCAGTAAAATCAATAAGGATTCTTACGAACTGGCGATCGGCTATTCCTATTTCATTACGATTAGGTTAGCAGATTCCATTCCTGTGCGTATTGTCAGACAGCTCAAAGATGATTATCAATATCGAGTATCTTTTATAGAAAGGGAATTACCTCAGGAAAAGGATTTGTTGATAGCATTGGAAAGAAAGAAATACTTCGCTAAATACGATCATCAATTAGATCAATATATAGAACCTAACTCCATTCTCTATCATGAAGATGCGATAGAATGCTTAAAGAATGCCTTACACGAAAAAGACAATGTATGGTATCATTTACACACGTATTCCATTTTGCCTAATCATGTCCATATTCTATTAGATAATCTCATGGAAATAGATGGCGTTCATCATGCCAAGCCGATTTCAGAAATATTGACTTACCTCAAGAAAAAATCGAGTTACGATATTCAAAGAACGATGGCCGTCAACAGAACTATCTGGCAAAAAGAAAATTATACGCATTCTATTTCCACAGAAAATGAATGGCTAAATATCGCCAGTTATGTTTCTACGAATCCTGTTAAAGCGGATTTGGTTCGTTCTTGGCGGGATTGGAAACATACTTACGTCAAGGAGTAGAAAAAGATCTTAGATAAGTGTAAAATCTAGCGTCTAATATCTAATTTAGCAGCATCTCTTGCTGCTCGATCTGCTCTTCTTACCGGTTCTAGAATTCTAAATTCTCCACGTAATTTTTTAGCTATTCTTAATGCTTCTTCCTGACTAATTTCATGTCCTGCACTGACGAAAATAGGTTTTACATCCGTCTGAGATCTGAGAACAAAACCGACTATTTCTTCTTCCAGTTTTACCTCTACGATTTCTCCTGCTTCTTTTCCTAAAATCTCTGTATAATCCGTTTTTAGTAAAGCTCTTTTCGCCACACCAATACTTGGAATTCCAGTCTGTACACCTAGCCAACTCGCTACACCCAATTTTCTAGGATGAGCAGTTCCATGACCATCAATCAACAATAAACTAGGCTCTAAACCTTCAGTTTTTATCAAGTCTTCTAATGATTGTTTCAATAAAGGACCTTCTCTGAATGCAAAATAACCAGGTTGGTATTCGACAGTAACGTCATATTTATAGGTAAAAATTCCTTTCAGCTCTCCTTCATAAGACATTACATCTACCGCCACAAAACCTAAATCGCCAAGATATTGAATATCAAATGTGAAAATTAATTGGTATTTTTTCATTTTAAAATGACTGCCACTGCTAGGTATGTTGACCTTTTGTGCCATTTCTTCTTGTAGCTGTTGGTATTTTTCTTTGTCCATGGGATTTTGAATAAATAAAATGTGATGAAATAGGAATTAATTCTATTTTCCTACCTTTTTAAATTGTCCATTTATATTCCTCAATTATCTGATTATTAATACATGATTTTTAGATGATTAATTCTTCATCAATTAGACTTTATTACGAATAGTTTTTTACGATAGACAAATTAGAGATTTTGGAAATAAATAAGGCATTTTTCGAAAATCGTAGCTTTAGCTACGGTTGAGGGAAATAACGCAGTAGATTTTTAAAAGGTCAATTTGGCTATAATCAATTATTCGTAATAAAGTCTATTGAACCAAAACAATATTTATCTTCCTTTTTTATCCAATTGGGAAGTTCGTAACTATCGATTATTTTCCAATCATTTTGAATATGCTCTTAGAGCAAGAGTATAATCACGTCCTATACGATCTTGACCTTCTCTGAGTGGAACTATTGTTTCTTTCACTTAAATTCCTAACATACACTTAAATATCCAAATTTAAAATAATAAATTTAACTGGGTAACATTTTATTGATGTATTGAACTAATGATTGAAAAATATTCGATTAAAAAATTAAATAGTCTTTATATCATGAGAACAATTATTAACCTTTTTATTTTCATTATCTTATTTACCGTTAACCTCAAGGCAGATATTATATTAGTTAACAATACTTCAAGTAATACTTCAGCTATCCGACAATCCAATATCTTAGTTTCTGACTGGACGAATGTAGCAGTAAATGATTTACAAACAGCCATTATAGCAGCACAAGCAGGGGATGAAATTTGGGTAAAGACAGGTACTTATTATCCCAATGCTTATCCTTTAAGTGAAAATGGGTTACCTCAAGGAAGTACAACAAGGGATTATGCCTTCTATAATGATAAAAATAACCTAGAAATCTATGGTGGTTTTAGTGGTATAGAAACTATAAGAAACCAAAGAGACTTCATTAATAACCCTACTATCCTATCAGGAGATTTAGGTATATTAGCTACAGCTACGGATAATTCATATCATGTATTTTTGATCGCTCATGTGAATAGTACATTTATTCTAGATGGACTGACTATTTCTGACGGATATGCAGCAGGAAATGGCAGCCAGAGTCAGAATTTTAATTATAGCAGAAACCAAGGAGGAGGCATATTTAATTTTGGAATAGGAAGCAGTGTTAATTCAAAATCTAATTCCCATCCTACTTTGCAAAACATCACCCTCAAAAACAACCATGCGGAGGAAGGTGGAGGTTTTTATAATTTTTCGGGTTTTGGAGGAGTGGGATCTCCTAGCTTTACTTCTTGTGTAATCGAGCAAAATACTGTTAGTAATGTAGGTGCAGGAATTTATGTCAGTGGTGGTTCCCCATCATTTACATCTTGTACTTTCGATGGGAATAGTGGCGGTACGGGCATGGGTGTTTTTGTTACGGCTTATGGTGCTTCGAGTTATACTACTTACGAAGAATGTCTTTTTAAAAATCATAACGGTTCTTCTATTATCGAATTTAGTACATTTGCAGGATCAGGGGTGAATAATCTAATCAATAATTGTACATTTTTGCAAAATACATGTACACAAGGACTCATTAACAATAATACCTCATATAATAATAGTGCATCTACTATTAGCAATTGCGTTTTTACAGGAAATGTAGGTTATTCTATTCATAACCAAGCGAGCCAAGCTACATTTACGGGTTTCATAACGAATTGTTTATTTTACGATAATAATAATTTCAATCAACAAGCTATCAGAGTAACCGCTTCCAATAATAGTGGAGTTAATAATACTACTATTACGAATTGTACAATTTCAGGAAATTCGGGAGGCCTTACAGCTTGGAGTTCTGCTGGCGGAACTGCCACTGCTGATATTAATAACTGCATCATTTGGGATAATAATAGTAATGACCTATATAATTATTATAGTACTATTAATATTAAAAATAGTATGACTACTACCACATTACCAACTAATGTGACCAATCTAGGTTCTAATCTTGCTACGATAGATCCTTTGTTCCAAGATGCTACTAATGATGATTATCATTTACAACCTTGTTCCCCAGCTTTAGAAGCAGGCGATAATCCATCTAATGCACTCAACAATGATTTGGATGGTCAGACTAGAATCTTAAATAGCAACATTGATATTGGAGCTTATGAAGGTTCATTATTCAGTAATTTGGGAACCACTAGTAACGCTACTTTTACAGCAGATTATGAGATAACTACCAACAATGGTTGGACCTACTATTATGATGATTTCAATACCCCAGCCAATAGAGCAGATGATATTGTTATATTAGGTATTAAGAAAAGTGGAAATAATATTGGGACTGTAGGCGATGGTACTTTCAATGTGGAAACATTCACCACAGCAAATTACAATTCAGGAATTGCAACAGGTATTACAAATCCTCCTGCTCTTTATGTTACAAGTAGTGTATGGCATGTGATGAATAGATATTGGAATGTTATACCTACGAGCCAACCACTGTCAGATTTAGAAGTTAGAACTTTCTTTGACAATAATGATGTCACAGATATCAATGGTTCTTTAGCTCCAATCGTTATCAGTGCTTCCGATTTATTTTTTTACAAAATCAACGGTTCAAGTTACGATCTTAATCCAGATAATGGACATACTGGGGTACCTTTTGCAAGTGCCTATAATATGAATGGATACTGGCAATATTCACATGGAACTACCGCTAGTCAGAACACTTGGGCTTTAGGTGATTTTTGTGGAAAGTATTATGCTCAATATGTCATAGCTGAATTTTCTGGTGGCGGCGGCGGTGCAGGTGATCCTTCTAAGGGTGCTTTACCCGTAGAGTGGATATCATTTGAAGCGAATATAGTAGAAAAAAATGAGGTATTATTAAAATGGGAAACTGCTTCAGAAATAAATAATAGGGGTTTTGAAATAGAACGTTCTTTCGATGGTCAGGAATGGGAATATATTGGTTTTATAGAAGGAAATGGAAATAATGCCGATGCATTTTATTTTGATTTTCTAGATAATAAACCATTTAATGGAAGAAACTATTATAGGCTAAAACAAATGGATTTTGATGAAACGTATGAATATTCTGATATCAGGGAAATTAATATTGAAAATCAAATCGAATTGAATGTATTCCCTAATCCAGTTACTGATATTGTTTCCATAAATTGGAATGACGCTAAGACTTCTACTTTACTCATTAATATTATAGATATATCAGGTAAAAATATTAGTTCTAAATTGATGAATAGAAATGAAAAAATAAACTTAGGTAAGCTTCCTTGTGGAATTTATTATTTACAATTATTAGATGAGAACAATAATATTAAAGGAATAGAAAAAATCATAAAGAACTAATTAGTTATACGCTTTAAAATAGATGTAAAATTAAAAAGGCTAAGGATTATTCATCCTTAGCCTTTTTAATTTCCCTCGAATAATGTTTAGATTAGCTTAGTAATTTTTTTTGTGGAGTTGTTTAAAATTGATGATTTTATAAATATGAACGCCTTTCCTACTTATATTTCACCTGTTTTATCAGCAATAGCTACAGCTAAGGGATGGCGAATAAATAATTGTCTGGAATTGATAAGATATTTTTGTGCTAGGCAAGGCGGTAAAAGCCGCGTTACGCCTTAGCGTAATAAGGTTTTTGCCAACGCAGCATAGTGCAAAAAGATGAAGTCAAAACGGACAGTTATTTATTCGCCATCCCTAAGTACCAAGTCGAATTTAAGTATGGTTTATAATGGTCTCTTTTCAAACGACTCTTCGTTTCAAAAATACTCCCTATATATGCCTTTTCATACTTTAATCGCGTACTATTTAAGTTCGTAACATCAGCTACTAATATAGGCTAAGTTCTCAAATAAAAATCCTCTCCCATTCCAAATAAGTTATCAATTAAAATTTCGTCCTGCTTATCTGTTTTTACAAAACCATTAAAATAACCATAAGGACCTTGGTAATCGCTTTTTAATATCAATAAATTTAATCTAACCGCATGATGTACCACAGGCGTAAAAGTAATATTTACTTTTCCTTCCTTATCCTTAATAATCCAGTCGTTTTTATAGCCCTGTGGACGCTCAACTGTAATAGGAGGCAAATAAGTCATTTCTCCATCCAGCCAAATACCATTTTCATTATATTTTTCTTTATTCTGTATTTGATTGTCTGTAAAATTAAATCCTATTCTTTTTCCATCTTTAGTAAATCCTGCTGCTGTAACCCAATCATATTTAGTGACATAAGGATAATATCCTTTGTGATCATCCAAAATAAGATTACTATTATTTTGATTTAAAATGATTTCTTTATCATCCAAAATAATACTTCCTTCTAGTGGCATTAAACATTTATGAGAATACATTCCTTTATCCTCATTGAATGGCATACAAACTACGATAGGCGTATTTTTTTGGACATTATGAATAGCATTTAATGTCGCTTTAATACGTGGATTTTTTTTGGATTTTTTAATATCTACATCTATAGTCATACGATGATTTTCAATATCATGTTTGACCATCATTTTACAATTATTGGAAGTATATGATGCCTGTGTTTTAAATAATCCGCTAGGAATTTCTAATTGCCAAGGCAGCACCTTTTTTTCAAATCTTATCTTTTTATTATTCTCGATATCATATAAAATGAATTGGACCAAGGAAACCTTCTTCGTATTATAAATAGCCATCATTCCAAAATAGCCTTCTGTAAATATTTGGAATGCTTGCCATTCTCTTAGGAAAAAAAAATTCATGAAATTCAGTGGTGCAGACTTAGGTGCATCCAATAAATTTACGTTTTTAAAAGGAGCAGTATATCTCCCGAAATTATAGCGATTATCAGAAATAATGGAATCAGGTGTATTCATTTTTTATAGATATTGAGATACTTATACCAATTTGAATTTATAGATGTTAAGATAAACTTATTCAGAATAGAAATAAAAAAACGGAATGAATTACGATTCATTCCGTCTGATAAAGATAGTATTTAAAGCTAACTAATGACTTTTTTCAAATAAACTCTAGTGGACTAACTCATAAGTTAATGAGTACAAATCTTTGGCATATCGAAATTTATGAGTTAGTCCACTAGGTATTGATTATCAATAAACAATAACTTTTTCAGTGAATATTTTTTCTCCGTTTGATTTTTTAAATTTAAGAATATAAACACCTTTACTGAGTTGTGACAAGTTGATTTCCATACTATTATAACTAAGATTTGCAATGTAGTTGGAGACTAATCTACCATCTTTATCAAATATTTGAAGGCTAACTTCTCCTTCAAAATCATAATGTATAGTCAATATATCTCTAACAGGATTAGGATATATTTTGGTAGCTTGATAATAATCTATTCCTGAACAATCCTCGTCTATTTCATTATCTGGAATATCATCAATTCCAGGATTGATATTGGCATTATTATCATTACAATCTGTCGAATTATCTGCGTATCCTATAGGTGGATTTATAATGCAAGTATCTAAACTGAAATTTAGATCTCCATAATTATCTCCATCTACATCTAGATAATAAGTATAATAATCTAGTCCTTCATTGATTACTCCATCACAATTATTATCTATTCCATCACAGATTTCTGTTACACTTGGATTGATACTATTATCATTGTCATTACAATCCAAATCATTGTCAATATAACCTAAAGGAGGATTGACTAAACAGGTGTCTAGACTAATAGCAGCATCTCCAAATCCATCATTATCTGTATCAATATAGTAAGTGAAAGGCGTTAATCCATCATCTATTATTCCATTACAGTCATTATCGAGTCCGTCACATATTTCAGTGGCAAAAGGAAAAATACTGTTGTCTGTATCATCACAATCCACATTGCTAAAGAATCCATCATTATCACTATCTACCAAGAAGAAACTCTCTGCATAATTAATAGCATCTTCTCCTATATCTTCTCCAATCAATCTACCTGGAATATCATCTGCTGGAGGATGAATACCGCCCCAGATTCTCGAAAGACTGGTTTGATCAGATGCATCTTTATAAGTAGCCCATTGTAATACGATGTCAACACTAGGACCATCCTCAAATACGAGAAATTCGTTTTGTGGAGCATTGAATTCTCCCATTCCTCCAGGAAAAAAAGCATCTCCTGTAATCGTTTCCATAACTTCAGCAGCAGCACTCGAAAAGGTAGAATGCCCTGAAATATATCCAGCAAACGGTGGTGTGACAAATGATGGTCTTTGGTAAGGCCACCAATTATCTGATAATATCCAATCGACTCCTGCTACATCAGTAGCAGGATTTTGTATAAAGTTGGGACCTTTCCAAGCGTAGACCTTTATTTTGCCTACATTTTCGTCATTTGTTCCTGCTAGTGGATCGCCAACTTCTACGAGTTCGATGTAATTAGGTATCAATGGTATTCCGCCTACATGATAACTAGGTAAACTAGAGTCAGAACTTTGTCCTAACCCTCCCATGTATCTGACGGCAGAAATAGGACGCAGATAATCATACCAACCCTTAATTCCCCAAGCAGTAACAGCGGAATCATGCATAGCTCCTCCCATGATGAAGTACGCTTTTACATCCCATTCCAAATCATCTACAATATCGCCTTGCCCTTTGTATTTTTTCTCAAAAAGCGGATGATCATTGACATAATTAAGGATGGAAAACCAATGTCCAGGAGGTGTTTCAGAATCTGGACCATCTGCCCAAAATTCAGCGAGTACCCTTGCATAATCTGCCCTTGGTACAAGTTGTGGTTCATAAGGTTGCCCAGTTACAGGATTGACAGCATGACCTATACTAGGATCTCCTCCATTTTCTAAATCATAAAAGGTATCATACTCATCAAATGATGTTGGATAACTTTGAATATTGCCAATAGATGCTGGAGAAATATCCCATATGACACCATCCGCAGGATCTAGGTGTGAAGACCAAGTAGACACTAGTGAAAATCCCCATTTATAATTAGTAGAAGGGTCATTTCCTAATGTGTCGAGTAAAGGAGGATTACCTGGATCATGATATACAATATACTCATATCCATCACGAATATGAGTAGTTTTATCTTCTTCTCCCAAGGCAAAAGGATCAACTGCACCCCATTCCGGACCAAGAAATTCTGGGGTATTGAAAGGGATAGTATTACCACTTTGGTCGATGAATACTTCTAGAGTAAGCGGTTGCCATCTATTGGGATCGTTCATATTCGGATTCCCAGGTAAGTCTGTAATTAAGGGGTTATTGATGGTAGAATAAAATTGATTGGTAAAAAATATATCTTCATTGGATTGATCCAGCCCTCCATAATTGATGAGACTTTGAGCGATGTAGTTTCCTAAGGCAGCAGGACCATCATTGATATAATCTGTTCCTGTAAATGTCTTATCATAGCCCAGATCGTCCATGAGTTGATCCAGCAAAGCATAGGTGTCTGCTGCTTGGGGAGCATATAAAAAGCGTTGTCTTAATAATCTATAAGCGACATAACTAATAGCTTCTTCTCTAGCTGCCTTGATATCTTCAGGAATAGGAATAGGACTGTAAGGACAGTCATATCCATATAGTGTCTTTCCTAATAAAAAGGTTTCAATACTAGGATCAAAAGCTGCCCAAGCATCATACATTCCTATAGAAGTGTGATATAGATTTCTGGCGTGGACAGTAGGACGAGCAAAATCATTCCTGATGCCTCCTAATAGTACTTCATTCCATTCCCGTGCAACGGAGTGATCTTGTGCTTGTAATATCAAAGGGCTTTGAATAAAAAATACAACAAATAGAAGTAAGCTAATAATAGAATGTAATGATGTTTTCATGCTTGTTGATATTTGCTAAATAATCTAAAGTATAAGACAAAGTATTTTCATGAATAATCCCAATGGCTGATGACTTATTGGAGGATAATAAATGAGTTTTAATAAACAAATATACAATCTAAAACTTAGGATTTTTCGAATAATACATGTTATTATTGCCTAATAGCTTCCTCAAATTATTTTGCGATTTCTTTTAGATAAGTTTTCCCTTCTACATTTTCTAACATGAATGAAGCTAAGTACACTGTAAAGTAAGTTAGTTAAAAATTTGAAGGATGAGTTTTGTATCAAATCAATGAACGCCCGCAGCCTAATAGCCTTAGCTATTAAGGCGAGGACGTGAAGCAGAGTTGGAACAAAAGGTACTTTCAAAAGTTAACATTACTTACTTTACAGTGTACTAATACACTGTAA
>JBNMOV010000078.1:0-14454 GCA_051275765.1 Maribacter sp.
AGGAGGTACAGGAACATATGATTATTTATGGGACGCAGCAGCAGCGAGCCAAATCACAGCTATTGCTACAGCACTTGATGTAGGTACATATATGGTTATTGTTACAGATACAGATGGATGTTCAATGGCTACATCAGTTGATGTGACTGCTCCTCCTGCCATGACGACTTCTACTTCAGCTACTCAAGCTTCTTGTAGTGGTTCTGCAGATGGTACAGCTACAGTTGTAGCGAATGGTGGTGCTGGAGGTTATACTTATGAATGGGAAGATGGACAAATAACAGATGTAGCAATTAATTTTGCAGATGGCTGGCATTATGTAACCGTTATGGACAGCAATGGATGTAATGCCATAGACAGTGCAGAAGTAACTGTACCAAATCCGATTAATTTAGTCATTGATGGTAATAATGTAAGTTGCTTTGGAGGAAATAATGGAGATGCTAATGTAGTTGCATCAGGTGGAGCAGGAGGTTTCTCTTATGCATGGAGTCCTGGTGGAGGAACTACAGATGCTATTGCTACAATTACAGCGACTACTTATACAGTTATAGTAACAGATGCCAATGGATGTACTGCATCCGCTTCTATAGATATTACAGAACCAGACGCATTGATATTAGCTATGTCATCAACACTAGTCGCCTGCTTTGGAGAAAGTACTGGAACTGTTACCACAACAGTGGGAGGTGGAGAAGGTGCATATAGCTACCTTTGGGCTACAGGAGAAACTACAGATATACTTTCAAATGTTTCAGCTGGAATATATACTGTTACCGTTACAGATGATAATGCTTGTACAATAGAAGCCTCTCAAGTGGTGACTGAAAATCCATTATTAGAATTAACAACAGTAACTACAAATGCGAATTGTAATGATTCAGCAGATGGAACAGCTACAGTTACAGCTATAGGAGGAACAGGTACTTATGATTATTTATGGAATAATATCAATGCAGATATTACAGATACTGCTACAGATTTAGATGCAGGAACATACATCGTTACTGTAACAGATTCTGATGGATGTATAACTACTGCATCAGTAGATATTACAGCGCCATTAGCCATAGCAACATCTACTTCTTTCACACCAACATCTTGTAGTGACACTGCAGATGGAACAGCTACAGTAGTAGCCACAGATGGTGCAGGAGGTTTTAGTTATGAATGGGGCAACACACAAAATACAGCAACAACTACTGGATTACCTGGAGGTTGGCATTATGTAACAGTAACAGATGTGAATGGCTGTACTGCATTAGATAGTGCAGAAGTTACAGTTCCATCCGCAGTTATATTAGCGATTAGTGGAAATAACGTAAGCTGTGCAGGAGGAAATGATGGAGATGCTACAGTTGTGGTATCAGGAGGTGCAGGAGGCTATACTTATTTATGGACTAATGGAGAAATTACAGAAACGATTATTGGATTGACAGCAGGTACCTATACAGTTGTAGTTACAGATGCCAATGGCTGCACAGCTTCTATCTCAATAGATATTACAGAACCAGCTGCATTGACTTTGGCGATGTCTTCAACTATAGTATCCTGCTTTGGACAAAGTACAGGTACAGCGACAGCTACTGTAGGCGGTGGAACAGGAATATATAATTATAATTGGAGTAATGCAGGAAATACAGATATCATAACTGGTCTTGCAGCAGGTACATATACAGTTACCGTTACAGATGATAATCTTTGTGAAATCATTGATCAAGTAATTGTAACAGAGCAACCTGAATTGACATCTACTATGGCCGTAGGTGGAGCAAGTTGTAATGGAGGAGGAGATGGTTCTGCAATAGTTACACCTAATGGTGGAACACCACCATATACTTATCTATGGAATGATGCTCAAGTTACAGCTATAGCAGTAGGATTAATGGCACAGACATACACGGTTACAGTTACAGACGATCTAGGTTGTACAACAACTAACTTCATTGATGTAGCAGAACCACCAGCATTATCAGTAGCTGTTACAGGAACAGATATTAGCTGCTTTGCTGGTGCTGATGGAACAGTATCTGCTTTAGGAAATGGAGGAGATGGAAATTATACCTTTGCTTGGAATGTAGGATCAGGAAGTGATTTGGCTGGTTTGACAGCTGATATATATACAGTAACGATTACAGACGGAAACGGCTGTACTGCTGAAAACACCATTACATTACAGCAACCTACAGAGATCATCGTTAGTGATGTAATTACTAATGTTGCTTGTAATGGAGATGCAACAGGTTCTATTATCATTACGCCTTCAGGAGGAACAGGTGTTTATACCTTCCTATGGTCAGATGGTAGTACTGGACAAAATTGCGTAAACGTACCAGTAGGTACTTATACTGTAATAATTACAGATTCTAATGGCTGTACATTTACAGAACCTTATATCATAACAGAACCAACAGCTTTAGGAATTACATTGAATCCTTCAAATGTATTCTGTTTCATGGGAAGTGATGGAGGTATTAACGCTATTGTAACAGGAGGAACTACTCCTTATAGTTACGCTTGGACAGGAGGTTTCACTACTCAGGATTTATCTAATATTCCAGCAGGTACTTATACATTAGCTGTTACAGATAATAATGGATGTATTGCTACAGCTACTACAACAGTAAATCAACCAGCAGCAGGTGTATCTGTATCTATATCAGCAGATGAAACAGTATGTTTTGGAGCTACTACAGGAACTGCCATAGCAACTGCCACAGGTGGTGCAGTTGGTTATACTTATCAATGGAGTAATACTGTAACTGGTAATATTGCTAATAATTTAGGAGGTGGTACTTATACGGTAACAGTTATAGATGGGAACGGATGTACAACTTCTGGACAAATGAACGTCAATGAATTAGCTAATATTACTGGAGTGATGTTTGCTACACCAACATCTTGCTTCAATGGCACAGATGGAACTGCTACAGTATTGAATATCAGTGGAGGTGTAGGAACGATTATATCAGACTACACTGTTGTTTGGTCCACTACTCCTGTTCAAAATGGTGTAACAGCGATAGGACTTACAGCCAACGAAGAATACACTGTTACGATTACAGATGCCTTTGGTTGTATGGGAACTAGCTCTGTCGTTGTTCCTAACCCTACAGAAGTAATGGTTGATTTAACAGGATCAACGCCTGTAACTTGTGCAGGAGAAAATGATGGTTCATTAACGGTAGAAGGTTCAGGAGGTACAGCACCATATACTTACGAATGGGATAACGGACAAACATCCGAAATCACAGTTAATTTAGATTTGGGAACTTATTTTGTAACAGTTACAGATGCTAATGGATGTACTACAAGTAATTCTTACGAAATAACTAACCCAACTATGTTGGATGTATCCATATCTGGAGAAGATACTTCCTGTCCAGGATTGAATGACGGTACAGCTATCTCTTATCCAAGTGGAGGAACACAGCCATACATCTATGAATGGTCTAATGGAGAAACAATAGCTACTATAGATTCTTTAGAAGCAGGAAGTTATAATGTAACTATTACAGATGCTAATGGCTGTATGGTGGCTGCTTCAGTAGTTGTAGATCAGCCAGCATGGTTGATTTATACAGCTACTAAAACAGATGTTACTTGTAATGGAGATAGAGATGGTTCTATTATTATTGAAGCTACAGGTGGAACAGCTCCTTACGAATATTCATACGATTGGGGAGATACATTCGAGGGTTCTAACGTAAATGTAGCAATGTATCCAGGATATTATGGCGTAGTTGTTAGAGATGCTAATGGTTGCTTGTCTTCTTACGAATCCATAGTGATAGAAGAACCACTTTTGGTAACAGTAAATATAGATCCAGATACGCCAGTCATATCTTATGAATTAGAAGATTCTATTCAATTATCTGCTATTGTAGATAATGCAACAGGAGAAATTACTTACGAATGGTCTGGTTTATATGGAAGTCAAGATATGACTTGTTTAGATTGTGTAGATCCTTGGTTGACGGGTTATGAAAATAATATTTTTGAAGTATTAGCTACAGATGCGAATGGTTGTTCTGCTACAGATGAAATTGAAGTATTGGTCACAAGAGAAAGGAAAGTATTCATACCTAGTGGATTTACGCCTAATGGCGATGGGGTCAATGATGCCTTGATGGTACATGGTAATTCAAGTACTAGAGTTGAGACATTTAGAGTATATGATAGATGGGGAGAATTAGTATTTAGAGCAGATAATTATGCTATTAATTCTACTGGCCCTAGCTTAGTTTGGGATGGTACTTTCAAAGGGAAAACTATGAATTCTGGAGTCTATATCTGGCATGTTGCTGTTAAATATATAGATGGAAGAGAAGAAACTTTCGAAGGCAATACTAGTTTATTGAGATAATATCTTGTTTTTGAAGGATTAAAAGGGCTGCCAAAATATTTTGGCAGCCCTTTTTTTATTAAAATTTAGTGTATTTAAACTACTGTTATTTCAACAAACACTAACTACGATGAAATATAAAGTACTATTTACACTCTCAATATTTTTATTGATAACGCTCTCTTCTATAGCTCAATACCAAGTTGGGCATTAATCATTTGCAGCAGCAAATATCAACCCTTCATCCATTACAGCCGCAGCGAATATCATAGTTCCTGTACTGACGATAGGAGGAGAAGATGATTGCGTAGTACAAAGCGGTGGCGGTCCATTGGATATTTACAATGGATTGACGAGTACCAATTATAAAGCATATGTTGAAATTTTAGGTGCTACACACTGTAATTTTGGCATGGCCAGTTTTTTCTCAGCACGGACTACCGCTGAATTTTGTGGTGCTTCTATTTCAAAATCAGAGCAGCACACACAAATGTTTTTAAGCACTATTTCTTGGCTGGATTATATGCTCAAAGGCGACTGCGATGCTTGGACAACATTCAAAAATAATCTGACTGCGAGTACTGCACATAACGATAGAGGAATGGAATAGAGGAGATGAGTTCAATAATAATTGGAGAAAAAATGATTCCGTAACCATTCCTGGACCATTTACTAGGTCGCTCAAAATTCTATGCTTTTTTAAGTAAAATTCCCTGTATTTTTGCTTAGAGGGAGCAAAAGTGTTCTTTGTCCTTTTTCTTGATGAAAAGAACAAAAAATCACTGCTGTACAGCGTTTTATACGCTCCAAAAGCTTGTAAATCCTAAACAAAATAAACTCGCTTTAATAGCATTTGTTATTTTTAGCTTCATCTGTAAAATAGTTGTAAATATTTGTTTTACAACAGTTTATGCTCAAGCAGTATTTTGTTTTAAACGGATTTTCTGCACTACCCGCTAGCGGTTCTCTCATTTGAATGTCTACTAGACATTCATTTCGATTGCATCGAAAATCATTCGTTTATCCACTAAACGCTGAAAGGCGGAACTTCAACATTTAATTTTTGGTATTTGTATAATTGTTTTTTGTTTTATATCTTTAAAAAGATAGTTACAATAAACAAAGCAACATCGTTCAAAAACACGGGGAACTTTTGATTTTAAATTTTGAGCATCCTAACCATTTACTAATGATGTGAAATTCCGTTTTAGATGTGACGCTTCTGGAGTATATGATTGGATTTATTTAGATGATATTGAAATTTTTGGCTGTGGAGGAAATTCTGCTGCTAGATTAATGAATAAAAATATCATTGTTAACCAAGTGATAAAAGACGAAAAGTAAATACCAAAAGCTGAATTAAAAGATAAGTCTTTCTTAGAGAAATTATTTGATACTAAAAGTCATGTTTATCCAAATCCAATAGGAAATATGATTCATATGGATTATGAATTAATAGAAAATGCAGGCGTAAAAATTTCTATTATCGATGTTTCTGGAAAAGTGGTTCACGAAGAAATTAAATCACAAAGCAAAGGAATACAAAAATTATCCTTAGATATTTCAAGATATAATGACGGGTATTATTTTCTTATCCTTGAAATTAATGGCGGAACGATTATTGAGAAATTTGTGAAGAATTAGAATAAAATAATTCATTATTTTATATCGAACGCCTTGAAATATTATTTATTTCAAGGCGTTCGATATAAGACGAATAACTATAACTAAATGAAAATAATCTTCACATCATTCCTCTTCTTCCTCACTCAGGTTGCTTTCTCTCAAGAAGACAGCTTAACTATAAATACTTTATTCGAAGATTTATTACTTTCAACAGAAGAAACTATTGAAGACAATCTAACTGTAAATATTTCACTAGATGATCTTTTTTCGACGAGTAATATATATATATAATGATGGAAAAGATACCATTCATACGAGTGAATTAGATGTAGGGCAATTTGGGTTTTGTGAACCATTAAAAATGGTAATGGAAATTCAGATAGATGGACTAGGAGCGAAGGAAGTAGTTTTTCGTAGAAGTGGCAAAACAAGAGATCATGGTGGTTCATATGATATTTATGAAGATACGGAAATAACTAGATATGAAATCTGGAATTTAGATACGAAGGAAATAATATTTTATACTACTAGTTATTACGTATTGGACTATAAGAACTTCAATGCTTATACCAATCCAAGACATCAAAGAGGTACATGCTTTCTTAGTCGAAAATTTAAGATAGACGAAGATGGAAAAATAACGATCAAAGATAAAATAAGAGTAAGAAATCAGGAATCTAGCTGTCGTCCCTTTAAAAAAGAAGGTACTTATTTATTTCTCGATGGAAAGTATGAATTACAGAAATAATACCAATTGTAAATTTATAAAGTTGCATTGAATTCGTTTCACTTAAGAATTTAAATTGGAATAACAGGTATTACAAACCTTATTCAAGGCGTGATTTTGTCACACCTTGAATAATACATAGAACGGATTACGCTTTCAATAATTCCCTAGCATTTTTTAAAGCATTAGTAGAAGGAGGACTTCCACTTAACATTGTTGCTACTTCTGTCACTCGTTCCGTTTTGGATAGTAACTTTACACTAGTTGTTGTCTTCTTCCCTTCATGATTTTTATAGACAAAATAATGCGTATCTGCTTGCACAGCTATTTGTGGTGTATGCGTAATCGTGATGATTTGATGTCCTTCTGCTAGCGTTTTGAGAATATTACCCATTTTCAATGCCACATCTCCAGAAACTCCAGAATCTATTTCATCAAAAATCATGGTAGGTAACGATAATGCACCTGCCACTAAGGATTTAATACAAAGCGTCAAACGAGACAATTCTCCACCAGATGCCACATCTTTTATAGCTTCTGGTCGTCCACCTTTATTAGCAGCAAATAAAAATTCTACTTGATCTAAACCATTGATAGTCAAATTTTCACTAGTATTAACTCGCACTTTAAGCTGAGCATGAGGCATCGAAAGTTTCTCCAAAATAGTTTTTACATTCTTCTCAAAACTAGGTAGCACTTTCTTTCTTTGTTTAGAAATTTTTAGTGCGACTTTATGCAGCTTTTCTTTCTGAGTAGTGAGTTTTTTTTCTAATGCAGAGATCTGCCCAGACAAATCTCCAAAAGAATCCAGTTTTTCAGTAATCTGGTTTTGTATGTCCAATAATTCAGTCACAGAAGCAACCTGATGCTTGTTTTGCAAACGATAAACTAAGTCCAATCTATCTCGAATTTCCTGTATTTTTTCTGGATCGAATTCCGTTTTATCAGCTAGGTTTTCCATCTCTCCAGCCACATCTTCCAATTCCAAAACCAAACCTTCAAAACGAGTTTTCAAGCCATCTATTTCAGTAGAATACTTGCTGATATTATTCAGTTCAAAAGCCAGTTCTTTGAGTTGCGAAACGACAGCAGTTTCATTCTCTACTAATTGTTGTTGCGTAGCTCCTAAAATCCTTTTGATGTCTTCTGCATGAGATAACGTTTTAAGTTCTATCTCTGCGTCTTCATCTTCATTTTCAATGAGTTCTGCGTCATTGAATTCATTGAGTTGGAATTCTAGAAAATCGATTTCTTTAGCAGATTCATTACTTTGATGGATGAGTTTTTCTAATTGTTTTTTGTCTTTTTTATAAACAGAAAAACCATTTCTATAAGCCTGAACAGCATCTTTGTGTTCTGCTAGAGCATCTACAATATTCAATTGGAAAGAAACATGATGAATATCCAATGTATCAAACTGCTGATGCAAATCGATTAATGCAGAAGTCAGCCTTTTTAAGACAGCTAAAGTAGTAGGCGTATCATTAATGAATGCACGAGACTTTCCAGAAGGCGTAATTTCCCTCCTAATATGTGTTTCCGCTTCAAAGTCAATGTCATTTTCCTTAAAAAACGACTCATAATGACTTGGAATAAGGAATGTACCTTCAATAATACATTTACTTCCTGTATTAAAAAGTGCTTTTGTATCAGCACGTTTTCCCATGATCAAACCTAATGCCCCCAAAAGGATGGATTTACCTGCACCAGTTTCTCCTGTGATGATATTCAGCCCTTTACTAAAATCGATTTCGATCTTTTCAATGATGGCATAATTCTTAATTAATAGCTTTCTAAGCATTCTTTTTATTCATTTTCAAAACAAATTTATGTCAATTATTTGAATATTTACGTTAATAATAAACAATTAGTTGATTATTTATTTTGAATGACTTGTTTATTCTTTGTTTTTGAAGATAGATTTTTAAATTATTTCGCAAAACCCTCTAATCCCAAACCAAATAATGCAAAATCATATCGAACAGGATCTACTGCATCGAATTCCTTTAAATTATCAGTTAATTCTATCACAGCCTTAAAATCGCTTTGAGTTCTAGTCAATAATCCAACTTTAGTTGCGACTCGCTGAACATGAACATCCAAAGGCATCATTAATACACGAGTAGGGATACTTTTCCAAAGACCAAAATCCACGCCTTTATCATCCTGTCTCACCATCCATCTGAGAAACATATTCATCTTCTTACAAGCTGATTTTCTAGTAGGAGTGGCGATGTGTTTTTTTGTTCGTTGAGGAGCGAATTCATGATCGAAAAATGAATCATGAAAACCAATCAGCATATTTTTGACATTATCATCCTCATCTTTCAAATGTTTAGAAAACGCAGTTTCTAAGCTATCATGCTCCTGATAATATCGTTTGAAAAAATCAATAAAATAAAGGCAGTCAGTAGGCTGAAACGTTCGATGTTTGAAAGATTCAAAGGGTTTTAGATCCTTCTCTTCGTGATTGAGGATAAAATCATGAGGAGCATTGTCCATTAAGGCGAATAATTCCTTAGATTTATTAATAATCGTTTTTCTCTGTCCCCATGCAAGCATGGATGACCAAAAAGCAGTGATTTCTATATCCTGTTTTTTAGTGTATCCATGAGGAATTTGTATAGGATCATCCTTGATGAAGTTGGCTTGATTATATTTTATGACTGCCTCGTCCAACAAAAATTTGATATGATCGAATTTATTTTTTTTCATTTTGCAAAGATAGTCCGCTTTGGTAAACTTCCCCATTTGATTTGGTAAACCTTTTAGGTTTGCTAAGTCATAGCTAAATGAGTGGTTCTCTAACGAAGTGCAGGCTAAAAGGACGCAAAAATACTCGACACTATTAACTTGACTGACTACTTAGGGATGGCGAATAAATAACTGTCCGTTTTGACTTCATCTTTTTGCACTATGCTGCGTTGGCAAAAACCTTATTACGCTAAGGCGTAACGCGGCTTTTACCGCCTTGCCTAGCACAAAAATATCTTATCAATTCCAGACACTTATTTATTCGCCATCCCTAAGTGAAACGTATTTAATAAATTGAGCAGAAAGGGGTAGTAATTCTTTAGAAGGAAAAAGCATAATGGCTCAGGTTATTGAATACGTTTTACTTAGGGTAGTTGTTTGGTTACCAGTTTTTATACTTGTCCATAATGAAGTTTCTACGAGCCCGACATTATGCAGTTTAGTGGAGACAGTGCTTGAAATCCGTTTAAAACAAAATACTGTTTGAGCATAAAACTGGCGATTACAAAAATGTTGTAGTTATAATTACAGATGAAATTAAGCAAAAGAAATACTGCCAAGGCGAGTTTTATTTTGTTTAGTATTTCGAGTATTGTCGGAGCGTTAAGAACTGCATCCAGTCGGGTAATTTTTGGTTCTTTTTTTTACAAAAAAGAACAAGAACTAGCAAGTAAAGCACTAAAATATAATGACTAGTCACCATCAAATTAGAATAGCTTCTAATCTAGCTATGCGTAACATCAGTTATTAAATATATTTCACTAAAGCTTCGTTCTGTGATGTTTTTTTGATGCTCTTCTGATAATAAGCTACTATCTTTGTAGCCAAACAAGTAGTTTTTAAACGACTTCATTATAAACCTTATTCCATTTTCATTGTTTCATAAGATGCAAACATATTATTATGAATAATCAATCTCTTTGGTATCTCGAAAATATAGACGTTACAGGTATCTTTTGTCCTAACAAGATGGGAGGACTTAGGGATGATCATGAACCCAAAAAATATAAAGCAGGACAATATATTTATTTACCAGAAGAGTCTTCTGATACGATCTTTTTCATTACTAGTGGAAGAGTAAAAATTGGTTCTTCTTCAGATACAGGAAAGGAAATTACTAAAGCAATATTGGGAGAAGGAGAAGTTTTTGGAGAACTTTCTTTAGTAGGAGAAGAAAAAAGAAGAGATTTTTCTTTAGCAATGGATGATTGTGAATTGTGTTACGTGAAATCAGAGCAGATGAAATCCTTATTGAAGGAACACAATGGTCTGAATATGTTTTTGATGAAAATAATGGGTTCTAGGGTTTTGGAAATGGAAAAACGATTAGAATCGCTCGTTTTTAAAGATTCTAGAACACGCATAGTAGAGTACTTAAAAGATTTAGCTACGAATAAAGGGCAGCGAGTAGGTTACGAAATGCTTGTTCGTAATTTTTTGACACACCAAGAAATAGCCAACCTAACGGCTACATCAAGACAGACAGTTACTACAGTTCTTAATGAACTTCGTAATGATAATATCCTTACTTTCAATAGAAAAAGATTACTGATTAGGGATATGGAAAAGTTAGTATAAGCTTTTAAATAATTTTTATTACCAAATTATTACATCTCAAATTCCCTATAACAATCTCTTTGACTTACTTTTGCACTCCTAATAAGATATTAAGTAGTAGGACATTAATTTTTTTAATAATGCTGTTTTATATCGTTTTGATAAACAGGATTTTATCTAAAAATCTCTATATCTTAGTATCTTAATATCTACTTAAAAACCAAGTCATGAGTAAAGCAAACGATCCTACATTGAAATCATGGATAGAAGTATCCGCTGATAGTGATTTTCCTATTCAGAATATTCCTTTTGGCGTATTTAAAAAAGGAAAAGGACACAGAGTCGCTACGATAATAGGAGATCAAGTTATAGATTTATTTGAATTATCTAAGAGAGAATACCTAACTGACGTTGACAAATCTGTTTTCAAGCAAGAATCTATTAACGATTTTATGGCTTTGGGAAAGAAAATTACCAATAAGGTAAGAGAACAAATCTCTACTATTTTTAAGAAATCAAGTCGAAAACTAAAAGGAAACGAGAAGGATCGTAAAGCTATCCTTACGCACATTTCCAATATAGAATTAACTATGCCAATTAGAGTAGGGGACTACACTGATTTCTATTCTAGTCGTGATCATGCAACTAATGTAGGTAAGATGTTTCGTGATCCAGCGAATGCTTTATTGCCAAATTGGTTGCACCTTCCAGTAGGTTATCATGGTAGATCTTCTTCTATCGTATTATCTGGTACACCACTTCATAGACCTAAAGGTCAACAAATGCCAGCAGGAGCTGATAAGCCTGTTTTTGGGCCATGTAAGTTGTTGGATTTTGAGTTAGAAATGGGTTTTGTCGTAGGTAAGAAAACTGAATTGGGACAGTCCATCAGTATGGATGAAGCAGAGGATCATATCTTTGGTTTATTCTTATTCAATGACTGGTCTGCTCGTGATATTCAAAAATGGGAATATGTGCCTTTAGGACCATTTTTAGGCAAGAGTTTTGGTTCTTCTATGTCGCCTTGGGTGGTTACTTTAGAAGCTTTAGAGCCATTCAGAAGTACTTCTCCTAAGCAGAATAAGCCTAAGCCGCTTCCTTATTTGAAGAATACAGAGAAAAGAAATTATGATATCAATCTTTCTGTAGATATCGTTCCAGAAAATGGAGAAGGCAAAACAGTTTGCGAATCTAATTTCAAATATATGTATTGGAATATGTGTCAGCAATTGGTGCATCATACAGTGAATGGTTGTAATGTAAATCCTGGTGATGTCTGTGCTTCCGGAACTATTTCCGGACCAGAGCGTGGCAGTTTTGGTTCTATGCTAGAAATATCATGGAAAGGAACGATGCCATTAGATATGCCAGATGGTTCACAACGTAAATTTATCAATGATCATGATACTGTAGTGATGAAAGGTTATGGAGTGAAAGATGGGGTAAGAATAGGTTTTGGCGAAGTGAGTGGTAAGATTTTGCCAGCTGTGAAGTAGCTTTGATTTTTGTAGAGGAGTGTTACATTTTATAAATACGCCGTTATTGATACATCATGTATTAATAACGGCGTATTTATTTATGCTATATATTACCGTTGTTTAGCGACTAAACTTCATAAAATCACATTCTAATATGAAATATTTCCTCACTCTTTTATTGGCATTATGCACAGTATTTACTTCTTTTTCTCAAGATGCAAAAGTATATTTTGATACAGCAAGTCCAGAAATTCGGAAGGCAGAAGAAGCTAAGTTGGAAGGAATGACAAATCTGTATTTTCAAGATAAAAATTATATCTCTTTGGTTGGATATTGCGATAAGTCAGGTTCAGAAGAATATAATTTACTATTATCACAAAAAAGAGTGAATGTAATAAAGGATTATTTTCTAAAAAAAGGAATTCCACTTGCACAAATTCAAACAGATTATAAAGGCGAACAAGGGGTAGCAAAAGAAGATCAAGAATATCGAAAAGTAGATATTTTTATGATGAAAGTGAGCAAAGAACCTGTATTGAAAATAAAGGAAGACTTAGTTTTGGAAGAACCTCGATTAATAGAAAATCGTGTTGTTATTCCTGAGATAAAGAAAAACGATGTTGTCATTTCATCGAATGATTTTAAAGAAATGACTTATGATACTTATATGGATTCCATTATGCCAACAAAGCAAATTCATATATTAGAAAATGGAAAAGAAAACATCATTAAAGGCGAAAAAGGAACATGGATTAAGCTTCCAGAAAATGCTTTTGTAGATGGAAATGGAGAACCTGCTAAAGGAGAAATAGTAGTAAATTTAAAGGAATATTATTCCAAAAAGGATTTTGTCGCAGATAGATTGAGTACAATATCGAAAGGAAATTTGATTAAATCTGGAGGAATGATTCATTTGGAAGCAAAGTCAATGAATAAGCAATTATCATTAGCAAAGGATAAAACGATAGAGCTGCTATTTCCAAGAATGGATCAACAATATTTCACTTTTTATGGTCAAAGAATGGATGATGGAAGTATAGATTGGGAAAAAGGCGAAAATGATACCCAATCACAGTCTGTCAATTTGGATGATTTTGATGTTACAATGACATTGGACGGAAATGGCTTGGAATTAGTGGAAAAGGAAGTGGCTAAAGAAAGGAATAAGTCTGCTACATTCAAAGGGCGTAATGGCGTATTTCAGGAAATCACAGATAGTGTGAGATTAGAAAAAATAAATAATAAGATAAATTATTGGAAAACAAAGGAAGCAGTATCGACAAGGCTAAAGTCCAATAGAATAGGTTATATTAATTGCGATAGATTCATGGATAGCGAAACATCTGACACAGAAATATTGGTAGAAGTAGCTGATAATGTCAAAGCAACTTATGGATTATTGGTGTTCAAGGATTTGAATAGTGTGATAGAAATTAGACAGCAAGAGAAAAATATATTTTTCTATAATGCTAATTTACCATTAGGAAAAAATGTGGATTTAATTATCGTAGGAAGAGATGATGATAACGGATTATATTTATATCAAAAATCATTTAGATTATCTAAAAAGAATGCTGAAAAAATAGAATTGGTAAAAAGTTCTTATGAGAAATTGGATGAGATTTTGAGTAATATGTAATGTGGCGTTTTGTTTGTGGTTTTAAACAACTCCTAACTTTTTTCAATTTCCTACATCCTACATCCTACATCCTACTCAAAATCATCTTCCCAATCTCAGGATGCGTATATAATTTAATAATATCCTTCCTCTTTGATTTAATAATATCCTGTCCCATAGATAATCGCAAATCATTAGGAATAAAGGGTAATAAAATAAATTGAATAATATTATCGAGTACTTTAGGGATGTTGAATAAATAACTGTCCGTTTTGACTTCATCTTTTTGCACTATGCTGCGTTGGCAAAACCTTATTACGCTAAGGCGTAACGCGGCTTTTACCGCCTT
>JBNMOV010000079.1:0-14302 GCA_051275765.1 Maribacter sp.
ATATATCCAAGATTTTTTCAAAGTAGTTGGATTCGACTATATACGTTTAATGCTATTTTTTTTGAGTTTTGTACATCACTCAAAACCTAAATTAAGTATAGATCGTACAGAATGGGATTTTAGAAAAACACAAATTAATATTCTTTGCGTAATAGTTAGTATTGGCAAAATGGGAGTTCCCTTGTATTTTGAAATGCTAGATAATAAGAGTGGCAATAGTAATTATAAGGATAGGATAAAATTATTTACAAAAGTAATAGAGGCCATAGGCAAGCAGCGAATTGAAATACTTTTAATGGATAGAGAATTCATTGGTATTAATTGGCTTGGTTGGCTAAAAAGCTCGGGAATACCATTTTGTGTTCGTGCTCCTAAACACCATAAGATTACGTTGAGAGATGGAAGCAGAAGAACAACAGAGGAATTATTAAAAGGAAAGAAACCTTGCAGAAAAAGAAATGTTTTTGTGAATGGAACAAGGCTGAATTTGTGTTTGTCCTATGATGTAAAAGAAGAGTTACTTTACCTTATAGGAACGCTAGAACCTCATTATTTAAAGGCATTTTATAGAAAAAGATGGACTATTGAGCTTGTTTTTGAAGAACAGAGAGTTTTATCTTGAGCAATCTTCCTTGAAGTCTTTGAAAAAATACCGTAAACTTTTTGCTGTGGTTTGTATAGCATATACTATTTGTTGGGCAGTAGGAATCGAAGATGGAAAACGTAATCCAGTTAAAGTCAAAAAACATGGATATCCACAATACAGTGTTTTTAGAAGAGGACTTAATTTAATGAGGGCATTTTATAAAAACCAAATATTTGAACCTATTCAACGTACTTTTGATGAAGCGAATTTAAAATTAGAAATGATTTTATAAATTCCGTCGGGTAAAGTATATTTTTCCTATTTCCTTACTTTAAATAGTTACAAAAAACACTCATATGTCGAAGAAGATCAGATCTTTTATAAAAAGTCAAAAATTAGATAAATTAGTTGATATCGTAGAAAGTGGCGAGGATGTATATTTTAATGATAGATCTGGCAATAGTTTTCTGCATATATGTGCTCAGTATGGTAGCATTGAAATTTTCAAATACCTTCATCATCAGAAAGTTGATATTTCACAGACCAACAAAAAAGGTTTACAACCTTTGCATAGTGCTGCAGAAAATGGACAGTTGGAGATCGTAAAATACTGTATAAAACATCATAATGATATTAATCTGAGCGACAAGTATAATAGTACTCCATTATATATTGCTGTCTATAATGGACACCTGGATGTTGTTAAGTTTTTAGTGGATAGTGGAGCCAATTTAAATGATACTTTCGATAATGAAGCTAATCTATTAATTCCTGCGATCAGAAGCAATTATATGCCTTTAGTCAAATATTTATTGAGTAAAGGCTTAGATGTAAACCATAGGCAAACTGGTGGTTGGTCTCAAGTCCCATTAGATCATGCAGCTAGTCAAGGAATTGAAATAGTTAAGTGCTTACTCGATCATGGAGCAGATGTCAATACTCTTAATTCTTATGAAAAAACACCACTTTTTAGTTACATTCAAAATGATCATATAACTGGAGCAGAACTTTTATTGAATGCAGGTGCAGACATTCATATCTCTAGAGATTCGGGGAAAACTTTGCTCATGCATGCACTATGGATGAATAATGTTCCTGCAACATAATGGTTATTAGACAAAGAAGTAGACATTAAGGTGCTAGATAAAAAAGGAGTAAATGCCCTATTATATGCGAGCGACAGTAATAATGAATCGGCTAGCTTACTAAAATCTTATGCCAATCAACAAGGTATTTCATTGGAAATTGATTTTGATGAATTGGTATTAGATCATTTCAAAAAAGCCACAGAGACTTCAGACCAAAAGGGATATACCCTTATATTAGAATCCTTGGTAAATGACATCAAAGAACTACCTGACGATATCCGTAAGTACAATAATCTCAATGTATTGAAAATAAAAAATACAGATGGCTTAAAATCTATTCCTACTGCTATTGAAGATTTTAAAGAACTGACTCAATTATCTTTAGTCAATCTTAAAAGTTTAACTGAAATAAGTGAGAAAATTGGAACATTGACGAACCTGATCATCTTAGAAATTGATCATTGTTGGAAATTAAAGTCTATACCTGAGAGTATAGGAAATTTGCATAATCTTAAAAAACTAATCATAAGAAGAGGAGATATTACTTCTATTCCTGATTCTATTTCTAAATTGATTAATTTAGAAATATTAGAAATAAGTGGTATCAATATTACCTTACTACCCGATTTATCAAATCTTAAAAAGTTAAAAAAGCTTGATATCGCTGGTCTTTCGTTGGTCAGACATTTTCCAAAATTTATTTTCGAGATGCCTGACCTAGTCGAGCTTAGCATTTCTAATAATTTGATTTCTGTGATTCCAAGACGTATTCTAGACTTAAAGCTGAAAAAATTAAATTATCAGAAAAATCCATTAATTTTCCCACCAAATAAGGAATTAAAAGGTGGATTTAAAGGCTTAATCAACTGGTTTAAAAATAATCCTACTGTTGATCAACCTAGTGGTGTGCTTTTATTAGATGATGGTAATCAAGATAAATTGAATTTTGATATTACGATAAGTCATAAAGAAATCAATGCTCTTCAACTAGCATTTCCTTGGAGTAAATTTAATCTCTATGATAATCTATTTTGGAAATATATAGAACTATTACTAGAGCAAGATATTAACTTTAATGGTTCGTGGATTGAAATGAATCGTTCACAAAAAGCAGTAAAATTATTGACAATATTCATTGC
This sequence comes from Maribacter sp., assembly GCA_051275765.1. Classification (GTDB taxonomy): domain Bacteria; phylum Bacteroidota; class Bacteroidia; order Chitinophagales; family Saprospiraceae; genus JAHDCE01. The sequence goes on from JBNMOV010000079.1 coordinate 2,814, forward strand.
TCAAGTGGATAATGGTGGTATTCATCAATTCTTTTTCAATCATCCTGAATTATGTTTTGCTGCATCAGAATCAATATCCCTATTAGAATTAGATGATTTAAACAGGGATTATAAAAGATCCCTTGGTGAATTCATTAGAAATTATGATACGATGAATGAGGCACGACACACTTTTAGTAATGAAGATTTAGATCGGGAAAGCAGATTTAAAAGCTTTACTGAAAGCAAATCAGTAATACCAAGTGGATCTATTATTGAAGACTACTTTTATAATGATAATTTTAAAAAAGGGATGTATAAAAAAGTATCTGATTATATTGAAAATAATTTAAGTAAATTTTGCACTATTGAATACTGATTTTGTAATGCCTTCTAATTTACAGTAAGCCTAAAACAAAAAACAGGGAACTACCGAAGTAGAACCCTGTATAACCCCAAAAAACCAAATGAAAAACAATCAAACTTTCCTCTAGAATATAGAGGAAGTCTCTTATAATAAATGTAGCCTCTACTACTATCTATTCAATTTCTTTATATTAACCTTAACAACAACTGTTATACTTTAAAGTTTAAAATATTCCCTTTAGAATAAAAAAAAGTTGTTGTTTTGTTGTTGTTTACATCTTTAAGCCGATGAATCTTACAAGAGTCACACTTTTTTAAAAACTAAAAAAAATTAGTAAATGAAAAAGTGTACTTATTACAATAACGAGTGCAAATATAACACAACATTATTGTTTTTCATATAAACGTGACGTGTCATTGACAATTTTTCATGAAAAAAATTAATGTTACATTTGCAAACAGGTAAAAAACGTCAAATTTTCAGCATTATAATACGATATGGCAAAGATAAAAAAGGTCTACATCTGCTCTAATTGTGGCGAGAACTCGCCAAAATGGGCGGGAAAATGTTCTTCTTGTAATGAATGGAATACTTTTCAAGAAGAAATTATAGCAAAAGGAGATGTACGAGAAGAAAAGAAAAAAGTTTATCGTTCTTCTGGAAAAATAAGAGAAGCTCCTGTTCCTGTGGTATTACCAGATATCAAATCTGGAAAAACTCAGAGAATTATTGCAGAAGACTCTGAACTGAATCGAGTTTTAGGTGGTGGAATAGTAACTGGTTCTATTGTTTTATTAGGTGGACAACCAGGAATTGGTAAATCTACGCTTCTTCTTCAATTGGCGATAAGCCTTCCTATACGCATACTATATGTATCTGGCGAGGAAAGTGAGGAGCAAATTAAGATGCGTGCGGATAGAATTGGCACTCCTGCTTCTGAATGTTATATTTTGACAGAAACTGGTGTAGATAAAATCATCAATCATTCTGATAAATTAGAACCAGATCTCATCATTATAGATTCTATACAGACTTTGGTCTCCCCTTTTATTGATTCTGCTCCAGGAAGTATTTCTCAAGTAAGAGAATGTGCCAATGAATTACAACGTTATGCTAAAGAAACGAATATACCTATCTTTCTCATTGGACATATCAATAAGGATGGTGCGATAGCAGGACCTAAATTACTGGAACACCTTGTGGATGTAGTGCTGCAATTTGAAGGAGATAGAAATTACACCTATAGAATACTGCGAACTATCAAGAACAGATTTGGCTCTACAAATGAAATAGGTATTTACGAAATGCGAGCAGATGGATTGAAGGAAGTTCCTAACCCTTCTGAAATTCTATTGTCGCAGCATGAAGAAATATTGAGTGGATCTGCTGTTTCTGCTACATTAGAGGGACTTCGTCCAATGCTAATAGAAACGCAAGCTCTCGTGAGTACTGCGGTTTATGGTACGCCACAGCGTTCCGCTACAGGATTTGATTTGCGGAGGATGAGTATGTTATTAGCGGTATTGGAAAAAAGATGTGGTATCCAATTTGGAGCGAGCGATGTATTCCTTAATATTGCTGGAGGTATCAAATCTGATGATCCTGCTTTGGACTTATCTGTCGTAGCTGCATTGATTTCTTCTTTGGAAGATATCGCGATTACCAATACGACTTGTTTTGCAGGAGAAGTAGGTTTGTCTGGAGAGATTCGATCTGTGAATAGAATAGAAAAAAGAATACAAGAAGCGGATAGATTAGGCTTTGAAGAGATTTTTATTTCTAAATACAATACCAAAGGACTAGATACTTCTCGTTATAGTATAAAGGTGAATACTATAGGGAAAGTGGATGAACTTTTTGAGGCTTTGTTTGGGTAAAAAATTATTAATGATTGATGTGATTGACGATTAATAATTAATGAGATTATAGAGTAAAATTTTATGAAAATACAATCCATATTCTGTTATATTTTTTTCGTACTGCTAGGTTATGTAGTTTTTCTTATTCCTATGGGCTGTGCTAATCCAGTTACTGTATTATCTGGTGGCACAAAGGATATTCAACCGCCTAGGATTGATAGTTTAAAATCTACACCTAATCCTTCTTTGAATTTTAATGAAAAGGAAATCGAAATTACTTTCGACGAATGGATAAAGCTAGAAGATGCTTTCAATCAAGTAGTGGTTTCTCCTCCTCTTGATAATAAACTGGATGTAAACCTGAAAAAAAAAACAGTCATAGTAACCATAGACGAAAGGGATTCCTTAAAAGATAATACGACTTACATCATTAATTTTGGTAATTCGGTAAAGGATTTGACAGAAGGAAATATTCCGTCTAATCTCAAATTCGTATTCTCTACTGGACCAAAAATAGATTCACTCTCTCTCAAAGGGCAGGCGTTTGATTTGGAAACAGGAAAAGGACTAGAGAATGTACTCGTGATGCTATATAAAAACCTAGAAGATAGCATCGTACGAACAGAAAAACCTTATTACTTCGCCAAAACAGATGTAACAGGAAACTTCAAATTAGAATATCTCAAAGAAGGCACTTATAAAGCATTCGCACTGGTGGATAATAATTATAATTATCTCTTTGATTTGCCTAATGAAAAAATAGGTTTCATGGAGGATAGTATCGTGATAACCGATTCTTCTTCGCTAGATTTATCTTTCAAATTATTCGAGGAAGAACCGCCTTTGATTATCATGGATCAAGGGATGAGGCAACAAGGTGTCATCAAATTATTATTCAATAAAAAACCTAATGAAATACAAGTGGATCTGATAGATGCTTTTGAAGATAGCTATATAGATTTCGCTAAGGATACGATGCTGATTTGGTACGCAGAAACAGATTCTTCTGTTCAACGGACGATACGACTTTCATTGGAAAAAGAGGATTTTACGGATACGCTGGAATTTACTATTCCTGTCAAGAAAAAAGGATTGCCTTTTAAAATAATAAGCAAATCAAAGAGCATTCAACTAAGTCCTTTGGATTCTTTTGTATTGGAATTTAATCTGCCTATTGGCAATATTGATACGTCACTTATTAGTATTCTAGTAGATTCTCTACCTTATACTGGCAAAAAATATTTTTTCGTGGGAGCGAATCCTAGATTGGTACAGTTGGATTTTGATAGAACGGAAGAGAAAAAATATGAATTTTCTATCTTGCCTAATGCCATCACAGATATATTTGGAGAAGGATTGGATAGTATTGAAAAAACGGTGTCTATCCTGCCTCTTTCAGAATTTGGAGATATAAACCTGAATCTGATTTTACCTGATTCTAGTATCCAATATATCGTACAACTATTGGGTGCTAATGGAAAAGAACTAGATGAATTTACGGTTGCTAATGTAAGTTCTTTCAAAAAGACATATAAAACATTGTCTTCTGGCAATTATCAAATCAAGGTCATAGAGGATATTAATGCCAATGGTAGGCGGGATTCTGGTGACTATGATGAGAAGAGACAGCCTGAGCGGATTTTTCAAAAGCAATTGGAAGAATTGAGGAAAAACTGGGAGTTGGAATCTGAGGTTTCTGTGGTTTTTTAAGGAGAAAGAAAAGAGGACGTTTCGCTTCGCTCACTTTTAGGAGCGAGGCAAAAATCAAATATTTATCTCAAAATCTCATCATCTACTTATTTCCAATCTTCTTTTTTTATTTCATATCTTCTGTCTAGGCATTTATCTCTTTCGTTGTAAAATTCATTTTTGAGATGGAGGAATTTTTCTAGGATCTTGACAGAAGCAGTATTTGCTACATTGACATCTGCTGTTATTTTATCTAGTTTTAATTCATTGAAACTAAAATCAATTATTCCTTTCGTAATTTCTGTACCATAGCCTTTCCTCCAATATTCTACTCTGAATCTATAGCCTAATTCCCTGTCATTTTCATCATTCGTCAGGAATAAGCATAAGCCAATCATATCTGAATTTCCTTTTTCAAATATTCCCCAAACTATTTTTTTATGATCTAATATTTCTCCTTCTAAATTCTTATGATAATTGAAATTATCCAATACATCTTTTAGAGGATATATTGGCTGAGGAATGAGATCAATGATCTCTGGTTTGGAAAGTAGTTCTATAAAGAAATCCTCATCCTTTTCTTCTAGTTTTTTAACGACTAAGCTCTTTGTTTGAAATATTATCATTTGGAATAATTAACTATTCTAATAATTGGAGCAGCTTGTAGCAATCCATGTTTAGAATACAGATTCTAAACATGGATTGCTACAATTACTACATCGAACCGCTCGAAGATCCCTAAAGCTTCAAAAAAAAATTGATAAAGGTAACGTTCTGCTCGAATTTCTAAAAAATAATATCCCTTTGGAAAATCATCCATAAAAACTCTTAAATATTGAAGTCCTGCATCCATATGAATATTTTACCCGAAGCATCATAAATAAAGACATCCAAATCGTTGACTTTAAATTGATAAGACTGAAGGATTAGTTCACTTTCTACAGCATTAGGATAAGCACTAATAATGGCAAAATCATTGATATTTTCAACAGGCGTATTTTCATCTACATTGATTAAATAAAGAATAGAATCACAATATCCTGTAGCGTCGCAACCAATGACATATAAAGAATCTATACCAATAAAATCAAGATTAGAAATATAATTCAGGCAAGTATCTAGGGCGTAGCAGGAATAGGATCATTAACCTCTTGCAAATTAAAATCACCATCCTACACTTCCCAGGAAGTCAAGTGGGAACGGCTGTAATTCAAATCCTGTATGCCTACTTGATAAAAATCTGACTGTACTCTTGTTGAGTCTATATTAAGGATAATGTAACCGTGACCAGATAAATTAGAATATTCAATGTGTGGATTAAAGAATTTAATCGCTTCCTCAGAAGAAGTTCCAAGAAAGGCCCCAAGAAAGTCCCCCATCTGATTAAGCACTACATCGGAATTAGCAGTCGTCACACTACTTACAACAAATTCAACCAAGGTATTATCTTGTAAAATACCAGAGACTTCATTTGCCCAAAAGGTATGAATATCAACCGTCAGCACTACATTATTATCCAAACTATTCCCTTCAATATGATTAATTAACCTTTCTCTTTCCGTAGCATATCCATCCCATTGATCTTTATTAAAACCAAAATCTCTACTAAGTAAGGGAACAGATATACCTAAAGGAGCCATCATGACCTGCTGACAAATCAGATTCCAATGATGGCTATCATCGGATAATTCAGATTCCAACCATTAAAATTGGTCTTCCCCAAGCAATTTGTGATTAGGATTATTCGCTTCATCCAATTTTGATTCATCCCGCCCCCATGAACGAGTATCAAGAATGACCAGATTCACTAAATCGCCATAAGAAATCTCCCTCCATATCTTAAGGTCATTATTAGGAGCAGGATTTCTAATAGGCATCCATTCCTTATACGCCTTAGCAGAAAAGTTTTTGCGATCGCCCCAATCCCCTTCACCATCATTGTGATTTTCTGATTCATCCCTATAAGAATTATTAGTGGACTCATGCTCATCCTACGTAGCGATTAAAGGCATGAGTTGGTACATTCTTTGCAATTGAAAATCCAATTTATGTTGGGAATATCTAATTCGATAATCTTTAATATCAATGATTTTATGATCTGGTTCATGGGTTCTTCCTCCAACACTTCCACCTGTTCCAGCACCTCCATTTTCATAAATATAATCTCCTAAGTGGATAATCGCATCCACGTCTAGGTATATCTTCATAAACATTGAAATAGCCATTCGTATATCTGGAACAGGAAACCACAGCAAACTTCAGTGCATCAGAAGTGGTAGCAGGGGCAGTCTTGGTCATTCCCGTAACAGAATTCGCTCCCAGTGCATTAAAAATAAAATAGTATTGTGTTGCAGGTTCTAAGCCACCGGCACTAAATTTTACAGTAAAATAATTTTCACTCAAAGACCACTCTTTTCCAAAATTAACCACATTCGTAAAATTAATATCTGTAGCAATCTGCCAGAAGACCTCAATACTATCTATCGTTTCAGAAGGAGGCGTAACTCTAGTCCAAAGTATCACTTCATCTGATAATGGATCTCCTGAAGCAACACTATGAAAGAAAGGAAATTGTGCAGATGACAAATAACAAATGAGTTCTCTCATTAGCTTCTTGGGCTGATAAACAAACTGAAAGAGAAATAAAAGATAAGAGCAGGAAAAAATCTCTGAATAGTATGGGAATAGTATTTGGTAAAAAATGAACTATCAATATAAAGATAATACAAATCTTGGAGAGGATGTATTGATACATTTTTTGATAAAATCCAGTTTTCCAATATTTTGTAACGAAATTGTTATTATTATTTTCTCCAATTACTTAAAATATATTAGGAGTTTAATAATTCATTTTTAGTATCTTCAAATGAAAATCAACTCAATAAACTATGAAGAAAATAACCATTATCATATTTTTATTGACACTCTGCCATTACTTAATGAGTCTGAATCTTGTTGTCACATCTACTAATGATGCTGTGGATGCATCAATAGGCGACGGAATTTGTGCTGATGGCTCTGGAGCATGTACGCTTAGAGCAGCGATACAGGAAATCAATGCATTCGGAGATGCAAATAACAGTATCAGTATTCCAGCAGGAACTTATACGCTAAGCTTAACTGGAGCTAATGAAAACGCATCTGCATCAGGTGATTTAGACTGTAATCAATCCGTTACGATAACTGGGGCTAATGCCAGAACCACAATTATTAATGGAAATGGAACAGATCGAGTTTTTCATTTATTATTAGGGACTATTACCATCTCTAAAGTCACTATCACTAATGGCAATACACCAAGGGGAGGAGGAATAGGAAATCTCACTAATACTACACTATCAGAAGTAACCATCAGTAATTGTACTGCAAGTAAGGGAGTAGGTGGAGGAATAAGCAATAACAGAAGACTAATCATCTCTAAATGTACGCTTTCAGGAAATACGGCAGCAGGAGAAAATGGAGAAAATGGTACGCATCCTGGCGGCGGCGGCGGTGCAGGAGGAGGTGCAGGAATGGGAGGAGCTATCTATAATACGATGGACTTATCTATTGAGAATTCAACTATTTCTGGAAATATAGCTTCAGGCGGAAGAGGTGGGAATGGTTCTTGGCATGCCAGCTCAGGAACAGTAGCCAGCCCTGGAGGAACGGGCGGCGGTCCTAGTGGAGGTACTGGAGGCGGAACTTATTCTAATGGAAGCAATGGTGGTTTTGGAAGTGGCGGCGGCGGCGGCGGTTCTATTTCTGGAGCAGGTGGCTCAGGTGGATTTGGCGGCGGCGGTGCCGCAGGTGGTGCTAATTCTTGGGGAGGAAATGCAGGTACTCCAGGAACCAGTGGGACATATGGAGGTAATGGTCAAGGAATGTGCTGTTCTGCCGCAGGCGGCGGCGGCGGCGGCGGCGGATTGGGAGGTGGTGTTTTTAATTATGGAGGTAACATGGATTTAGAGAATGTAACATTAGCATTAAATTCTACTACTGGAGGAAATGGCGGTGGTGGATATTGGTATGGAGCTGGAGGTGCTGGACAAGGTGTAGGCGGTGGAATTTTTAATTATACCGGAACAGTCAGTTTTACGAATACGATCATTGCTAATAATACAGCTAATAGTTCTGATCCAGATTTGAATGGTAGTTTTGTTTCCAATAATTATAATATAGTTTTAGAAACAAGCTCTTCTACAATAACTGGTATTACTGCAGATAATATTACTGGACAAGATCCAGGTTTGGGAATGCTAGCTGATAATGGTGGCGAAACAGATACGCATACTATAGCTTGTAATGGAATCGCTCATAACACCGGACAAACTACTTCATTATTAGATCAAAGATGTGAGGATAGAACGCTTTTTGCTCCTCCAGATATTGGAGCGTTTGAATTAGATGTTAGTTTAGGGTTTAAAAAATAAGATTAGAAAAAATATTTCTATACCTAGCAGTATTTGCTTCATCACATCTCATCCAATTCGTTTCCCTGATCGCCAGTACTCAATGTAATAGCTGGTTCGAATAATAAAATTTTGACTTCTTCTTTGGCAAAAGGACGATGTTCTATTCCTTTTGGAATAATGATGAATTCTCCTGCGTTCAACACTCTCGTTTTATCTTTTAATTCGATATTCAATACGCCTTCTATCACATAAAATAGTTCATCTTCATGATCATATTTGTGCATGACAAAATCACCTTTCACTTTAGCGATTTTAACTAATTGTTCATTTAATGCTCCTATTATTTTGGGTGACCAATGTTCTGTAAATATATTTAATTTTTCTGCTAGATTAACTTTTTTGATATTCATGATTTTTTAACCAATCTTATTGCGAATCTTAATTTTAGGGATGTTGAATAAATAACTGTCCGTTTTGACTTCATATTTTGGCACTATGCTGCGTTGGCAAAAACCTTATTACGCTAAGGCGTAACGCGGCTTTTGCCGCCTTGCCTAGCACAAAAATATCTTATCAATTCCAGACAATTATTTATTCGCCATCCCTTAGCAAACCTAAAGAAGGTTTACCAAAGCACTTTTAATTCTTTTGTTGCTAACTTAATATTATTCTGATGAAATTGATTCATTATGATGGGGAATTTGTAACGAGGATATATTTTACTAACATCAAATTCTCTTTGATGAATAATAGAATTTTCTAATTCTTCTATATAATTCCTCGATTCTACTATTCGATTTTTCATTTCTTTTTTATCGCTAGTATAATCTCCATGTCCAGTAATTAATATTTTAATTGGAAGCGTGTTAATTATTTTTTCTAATTTCAATAAGGTCTCTTTATAATTTTTTACGCTATCGTAAATGTATGGAAATTCGATATTGCTTAAATAATCTCCAACGATTAGAATTTGCTTTGATTTATTGTAAATAATTAATCCATCTTTATTATGTCCTGTCGCTTGATAAAAAACATATTCGTCTGACTCAATATTTAATAATTCATTATTCCCTTTTATTCTTTTATTGATTTCTGGATATTCGATTTTATAATCCCTACTGATATAATATTCATCATCAAATTTATTAATTTGATTTAAAACGTCTTCTTTTTCTTTATTATTTACAAAATTGGCAGAAGCAATCGTAGTATAATTTTTAAATTTTTTGTAGCCAATAATATGATCATAATCTGAGTGTGTAAACAATAAATATTGTTCTTTATTTCCTATTATTTCATAAATATATTTCTCAATAAATTCTATTTCTATTGGTAACCAATTTGGATCAACTAATAGAATATATTTTTCACTAATGATTAAAGTCGTCGTCGTTCTAAAAAGGCTACTTTCGAATATAACTAGATTCTTGGATTGGTATTGAATTTTCATTTTAATATTTTATTTTAGAGTAAAAATTTTCATCTATACCTAGCGGTATTCGCTTTACAGACCGACGTTAGTAGCAATTGCTTGATTTTCAGAAGCTATGAATTTTTAACAATCCGAAAACCAATTAATTCTCAGTATATGTCATTTGAAATAGTTGTGCTAAAACCCGTTCCTCTTCATCATAAAAAATTCAAAATCTGCCAAACCAAAATTACTCGCTGAAAATTGTCCTATGAATTTAAGTTTTTTTCCTTTATCTGTTGGAATTGAAAACCCATTTTAAATAGGTTTTGGAATTGTACCAAAGTAATTTCTAGCATCTGTTACACCTTTTTTTTCAAAAATGGTATTGATACTAAAATAAGTATCTTTAAAGCCCTTATTTAGTTTAAACCTTTTGCTCTCTTGAAAGAAATTAAACTCCTCCTCGTCTAATCCTATACATAAATTCAGACCTGTATAAGTCTCTATATGCGTAATCATATTATTTTCATCCATTTTGGCAAATATCCAATCAGTCCCAAGCTATTCATGATAAAACAATGGGATTTTATGATTTTCCAAACCAAATTATCCCAATTCAATCTGTGTGAGAATCGCCAATTTATTCTGTATTCCTTTAATTTTTAATTTAGAAATATTGCTCCATTTATATTTTATAAAAATAGGATAATCTCCTTCTTTCGCTATCGTATAAACTTGCGTTTGTGGTGTAAAAAAGAAAGAGTTTTGATAAGGTTTATCTCCAATGATTTCTATTTCGCAAATTGGTGTCCTAATCTCTGGAATAGGAAGTGGAAAGTCTTAATTTTCATTATCAAACAGAAGTTTCAGTGCAATATAAATTTTATTATCTTGCAATAATAACTGAATAGCTGATTTAGGCTTGTGTTTAGCTTTCCAAGCTACTCCATGATCAAATATTTTTTTAATTATATGAGCCTTTCCTCGATGAATAGCTGTAGTTAAAGGAGAGCTTCCATAATTATTGAAATGATTGAGCATTGAATTTTCAATCACACCCAAAACCAAGTCCAAAAATTCTCCATCCTCATACTCCACTAATGGTATAAAGGCATTTTGAAAATAAGAAGAGCTTGAGGCATTGGTAAAAACATTAGGATCTGCTCCTTTTTCTAAAAAATAGCGGATATCCTCAGTCTTTAATTTAGTCGTTTTTTCATTATCATAATCTCTCATTCTATCCGCACTAAGCACATCGCTAAGAAAATTAACTCTAGTGGCATAGGGTTTCAATAAGACACCATTTTCTAATAGAAAATCCAAACAATCCCTTCTAAGACAAAATTCAAATACAGCAGTCTTGCAATCCTTATTTGGAGTGTTTACATTCCATCCGTTTCTATAATATTATCTGCAAATTTGACCATTTTATTTTCATAATCAAATCTCATTTTTCCACCACCTTCAAATTTTCCTTGAAGATCTGCTTCTCCTTTTGAATTAAAGTCAGGATCGTAATGATAATTCAGATTCTTTATCAATTCTAAGTTATACCTGATGTTACGCAACCTATCGTTCTAATGATATTATTCATATTCGAATAACGCTATATAGCGTTTTGAGTTCAGTTATTCTTTTATCTCCCGTACTTTTTTTCATTGATAAAAAAAGTACCAAAAAAATCTAGACCCGATGGATTTTTTAACGTTCAAAAAGTACTGAAAATCCTAAATTGCATAAACTCGCTAATTCGATTTTTTTCTCTTTTAATAGCATCACTTATCTAG
>JBNMOV010000080.1:0-14282 GCA_051275765.1 Maribacter sp.
AAAATCGAAGATACCTTTATTCCCAACGGCTTCATTTCTTCTCTCAATACCTTGGAAAAGCCTAATAGAGCAAATTTAGAAATGGAATACGAGCCTCCATTAGGATAAGCAATCTTACTCGCTATAGAACACATATTAAAAATATGTCCAGAGCTACGTTTTTTCATCATTGGCAGCAATGCACGAGTAAGATAATAAGCACTGTATAAATTGGTGTTTATCATCATCTCCAGATTACCTTCATCTTCCAGACTTACTTCTCCTGGAAGGAATACCCCTGCATTATTAACCAATATATCCACAGTTCCTACAGTAGTATTGATAAAATCTGCAAACTCTAATACTGCTGTTTTTTCACTCATATCCGTAGTTTTTACAAATACTTCGTTGCCTCCTTCAGATAAAGCTGTTGCTGCATCTTTGAGATCATCTGCATTCCTGGCACATAGTACTATTTTCCAATTCCCTTCCTTAGCAAAGATATCCGCTATCGCTCTACCAATGCCTTTTGTTCCTCCTGTAATAACTATAGTTTTCATTTTTTTCCGATTTTAATCACATTACTATTAGATACTAATTCAAATTCCTCATTCAACATCAAAACATCCTTTTTCCTATTCCCAAAAGTCAGTCCCAATGTCATGCCTGCACTAGGATTTCCTAAAGATTGCCTTTGTAAACTAGGTTTTAATTGAAGACTCAAATCATCTGATACATCAAAACCTTGCAAATGAGCATCTACGAAAGCATCCACTCCCACTAGAGCATAGAAACCAAGTAAACCCATATAGGAACGTTCCAAATCTTTACGATAACCTTCTCGTATGTTTTGGAGTGCGGCATCTGTCAGTTCTTGTGTTAAGGTAGGTTCTGTCGTATTGATATCATCATCCAATCTATAAATATAAGCGGTTTTATATCGCTTATATTGTCGAGTATTGAAAGCTATCGCATAACTCAATGCACCAACTCCAACATAAACAATAGGAATCTTCCAATGTTTACCATTATATGCCTGTCCTGAACCTGGAAGTACAAAAGTCATCCAGAGTGCTTTATTTGGACGAGGTTGTTCATCATCGAAATAATTAATGAATTTGGATGGGAATGCCTTTAACTTTTGTTTGAAAGGAATTCTTTCTTTTACTACATTACTATCTAGTTTTTCTTCTGCTATGGTAGGAACTACTGTATCAGCTTCTTGTGCAGATAGGTATGAAAATGATAGACTTAATATGATTATCAGTATCTTTGTACGCATATTCTAATGAACGAATTTCAAGACGTTCAGATTTTAAATTTAGTCAATTTTAGTTCTTTGACAAATCTAGTCAGCTGCCAAGGAACATCAATTTTTAATCATCATTCACAATGACAGAAGTACTTTATTCTTTCGAACCTAATACTTCAGAACTCAATTTTTATATGATTCTGGGAGTTATATTATTTGTTATTTGTGCTGGATTATTTTATTATTCCCTCAAGAAAAACAAGCAACTCCTTTTGTTGTTTTCTGGATTTATTGGTTTTATCGCATTAGGGGTTGTCATATTTTCCAAAGTTAATCAAACCAAACTTCCCACAGTGCAATTATACGAAAACGGACTCACTACGCCACAAGGAAAAGTTAATTTTGATGATATTAGGAAAATAGAAATGAAGGAAATAGAGGAACACTCTAAATTCCCTATACAAAAAGATGGTAAAATGATCGTCTTGGATACTATCAATCTAATCTTGATAGAGGAATATTCTGGTAAGGCTCATGCTCTTTCTAATATTAATTATCCTTTGGATGATATTTTTAATAAATTATCTATCCTCGTTGAAAATTATCAAAAGAAAAATGAAGAGGTAGATGATGAATAATTAATTTAAGTTGCGTCCTATGTAACTTAGATTTCAGATCTTAGACTAATACACTGTAAAATAAGTAATCTTAAGTTTTGATGGCTTCTTTTGAAATTTGGACATCGTTATTTTTCTCCACCGTAGCTAAGGCTACGCTGTCAAAAAATGCCTCGCCATATTCCAAAATAATCTCATCAAAATATTAAACAACTTACTTTACAGTGTACTAAGTATATTTTAAATAATTTTTGTGAAAGATTAATTTAAACTCTAAGATCTAATACCAATTTGAATCATAAATGTCGCACATAATTCCAAGGATTTGAGCGATTACGTCGTTAAAAATACTCGCCATAGCTACGGCTATATCTGCGTTTTTTGCCTAGTACTCACACAAATTCTTAGGCAAATCCAGTGCGACTTTATAAACTCAAATTGGTATAATGTCTAAAATCTGTTGCGTAAAACGCGACTTAGAAAATTACCAGCTTTTCACAAAATTACTCAAGTCAGGATATTTCAATGACAAGGATTCCGCAGTGACAGGATCTACTCTTACTCCATCTATATAAGGCACGACAAAGGCACTTTTTACACCATCTTTAGATTGTAAATCGTTTTTAAGTTGTCTTGCTCTCGAATAGGTATCGTATAATCCTACTGTATATCTCATCAAGCTTTCATCGCTATTTTTCTCTAGCATTGCATCACTATATTTGATAATAATGTCGCTATCATACATACTTCTTAGAGCTGCCACTTGTATTTTATATGACAAGCCAGATAAAGATTTATCATACGTGCCTCGTTTACTTTCTTTTATTCGATTATTGATAATAGGCCATTTCATTTGCATGGTAATTGGCGTATTATCCAGATTCAATAATCTGATTTCTGTTCTTCTATTCAATTTTTTTCCAGCTACACTTACCTCTCCTTCAAAACTCACATTTCGTGCCACAGGATAACTATCGCCTAATCCCTTGATAAGGATATTAGATGATTTCATGCCACTTTTTACTAAATATTCCGCAGCTTCAGCAGCTCGCAAATATGAAAAGTATAATCTGAATTTTTCTGGATAAGTATCATCTGTATGACCTACTAATTCTACTTGGATACTTGGATATTTTGATGCAACTCTAACTATTTTATTGAGTTCATTCATATTTCCAATAGTGAGTATCTCATCACCAGTATAAAATAGTGGACTAAGGCTTATTTTTTCTTCGCCTAGCACTTCCGTTGGAAAAGTTGATGGATTTGGAGTAGCGTTATTATTTACAATAGTACTGGTTTGTTTAACCAAGTTAAATGCCACAGGATTGGAAGTTGATAATTGCTCCCTCTGCACAGCCTTGAAATATCCTACATAGATATCAAAACCACCTAATCCGCCGAGTCTATCAGAATCTAGATAGGATTTCAATCCATTCTTTGATAAGGAAAAATGTAAATCATCTGCAGGAGAATTAATAGGAATTCCCATGTTTTCTGGCGTGGTCCAATCCAATAGATCATCTCTAAAGAAAGCTCGGAAAATATCGAATCCGCCTAGACTTTTGGGTTGATCTGAACTATAATACAATGTTCTTCCATCTCTAGCTAAGAAAGGGCTTTTTTCATCATAAGCCGTATTGATCTTATCTCCTAGATTTTTTGGTCTAGTCCAAAATCCTCCTGGCAAACGCTTAATGACGTATAAATCCAAACCACCATATCCACCTTCTTTTCTAGAAGCATAAATAATAATAGAGTCATTAAAAAACTGAGGGGTTTCATCGCCTTTCCTTATATCAACAGGACTCTTAAATTCTGTTGGAAAAATAACGGTATCTGTATTACTCAGTGTATCCGTGAAGATAGCCCCATCCTTAGTTTGATGATAGCCTTTATAATAATACATGACCTTAGCATCCTCACTAAATCCTAATACTTCATCATTCCTTGATGAATTGATCAAGCTATTGATTGGTAGTGTAGATGTCCATGCACCATTGACTAATTGAGATGAGAAAATATCTGCATTGAACTGACCTATAATATCATTTTCCAATCCTTCTATATCCCTAAGTCCGCCAGAATTACCTGCTCGCTGAGATGAAAAATAGACTGTACTTTCTCTTCCTGGACTAATTATTGGCGAATAATCATTCATATAACCATTTACCTTATCTCCCATATTGTCTACTATCGCTAGTTCTTTTTGATATTTGATTTCTCTAGCGGCGGCACACTGTCGGATATAGTGTTTGATTTGCTCTCTTTGGGAATTATTACCAATACTTTTTAAGTATCTTTTATAGTAAGCTATCGCTTCTATGAATTTAGATCCCAAATGGTTCAGTCTAGCGAGTTGATACAATGCCAACGTACTTTCATCTCCTTTCTGTCCACTCACAAACAACAGGTATTGTTCTCCATTCTGTATCTGCCCCATATTCAAGTAACAAACGCCCATTTTGTACTTAACCTCTACATTATTTGGCTTTTCTTTCTGAACTTTGAGGTAATTACCCAAAGCAGATTTGTACTTAGCATGCTTAAACTGTAAGTCAGCCATTTCTTTCAATGTCGAAACAGACTGGGCACTCCCCATGTTCCAAGTCATCAAACAGACTGCCAATAATATCAAGTATCGAATCCTCATACTACTCTTCTTAGTTTTAGTCTCTTAGAGCTTATCCAAAATAGGTACTGGAGATAAACCCTTATTTCATACGAAGGTAATCAATAATCGTTAAGGGAATAAGTTGCTTACAAGAAGGTTATCTCTAGTATCAAATAAAATTCAAAAAAACAACGTTTCAACATTGGAAAGCATTGCTTCTATCCATCAAAAAGGGCGGTATTATTTCTTACGAATGGGTTTATAATCCAATACATCCAAATTCTTATCGCAGAAAGAATAATCTCTTTCTTCATTCGATGCTATAATGAATGTTCTATTTCCTGCATATTTTTCTACAAGAGAAGCATACCAATCCATACCTTGTTTATCTAGATTGGTTGTTGGTTCATCCAATAAAATAAGAGAAGATTTTGTCAAAATGGACATCGCTAATTTGACTCGCTGTTTCATTCCTGAGGAGAAAAAACGAATTTCCTTATTTATGGCAGTTTTAGGAAGATTGATAATATCCATTACTCCATCCACTGTCATATTGAGTATGAAAGGTTTGAATTTGTGATGAAACGAAAGTACTTCTTTTAGCGTTAATTCTTCTATTAATTCAATATAAGGAGCAGCATAAGATATATGAGAATAAACAGCAGATGAAACAACAGGTTTATTATCCAGCTTAAAATCTACCGTTCCCTTAGATGGTGTAAGATGCCCAGAAAGTATCCTAAGCAATGTAGATTTACCTGAACCATTGGGTCCTAGGATGGCATAGCGTCCTCCAGATTCGAATGTATAATTCATTTTCTTGAATATCCATTCAAATTTGTACCTTTTCCCTACTTGTTCGAGTAGAATTTCCATATCGGTCAATGATGAATTATACTATACCGCTCGCCTTACTATTTGTGCGGTAAGTTCTGCCTCTGAAACAATATTTTCTCCTACATATGCCACTCCGTACATGGAAACTATTCCTCTTCTAATCGGTGCTAAAAGTTCTAATTTAAAGATAAGCGTATCTCCTGGAACCACTTTTCTTTTAAATTTAGCCTTGTCTATCTTTAAAAAATAGGTATCCCAATTTTCTGGATCAGGTACAGTGGATAAGGCAAGGATGCCTCCAGTCTGTGCCATAGCTTCTATTTGTAAAACGCCCGGCATGACAGGATTATCAGGAAAATGTCCTTGAAAGAATCCTTCATTGAAGGTTACATTTTTGATACCAACCACATGTTTTTCTGATAGTTCTATAATTTTATCTACTAATAGAAATGGAAATCTATGTGGTAGTTTCTTGGTTATTTCCATTACATCATAAATAGGCGATAATGTAGGATCGTACTTGGGGATTCCTTTTAATTTCTTTTGCTTTCTGAATAGTGCCTTTAGCTTTTTAGCTAAGTTTACATTAGCAGTATGTCCTGGTTTTGTTACGACTATCCTTCCTTGGATAGCTTTTCCTACCAATGCCAAATCGCCTATCATATCTAGCAATTTATGTCTAGCTGGTTCATTCTCAAAGCGAAGTCCGCCTTTATTCAATATACCACCAGCTTCCACCTTTACATCCTCTTCTCCAAATGAAGAGGCAATCCTTTTCAACTCTTCTTCTTCTGGGATAGCTTCTACAAAAACCACTGCATTGTCCAATCCTCCTCCTTTAACCAAATTGTGTTGGAGCAACTGAGTGAGTTCATGAAGAAATACAAACGTTCTGGATGGGGCTACTTCTTTTGCATAATCGGTATAGCCATTATAATTGGCATATTGCAGACCCAATAATTCAGAACCAAAATCTATCAGTGCTGTCAGTTCAAATCCATCAGCAGGGAGGACAGATATTTCACTATTCGTTTCTTCGTCCTTATAATGAATAGGTGATGTAATAACCAACACCTCTCTTTCTACCTTCAAATCATCAATCCCTGATTCTAATATCGCATCTACAAAAACAGTCGAACTACCATCTTTTATAGGAACTTCAGGTCCATCTATTTCTATCAGTGCATTATCTACTCCTAAAGCATATAATGCAGATAGTAAATGCTCTATTGTAGACACCGTTGCATTTCCATTCTTAATGGTGGTATTTCTAGTCGTAAAACTAACATTATTAGCATCTGCTACAATGAGCGGAGTACCTTCCAAATCCATTCTTTTGAATCTCAAACCATAGTTCGCAGTTGCGGGTTTTATAACTAGATTTACGATTTCCCCTGTATGAAGTCCTTTACCGCTTACTTTAACGGATTTTTTTAGCGAACATTGATTCATAGAATTATCCCCTGTTTAAAGATGTAGTAATACTATTTTGCATTTAATTTCCTAGATGCATGTGGGTTATTGCTGTTATGCTTTTAGTTTAACCGATGCAAATATATGTCTTTTAACGAGATCGCCTTCCCTTTTGTCTATAATTCGTATGTTGCGATATAATTCTTGGTTTAGAGCATGTTTAAATTTAACACTTTAGGTTAAAAACGAGCCTTTTTTGATTACACTTCGTTTCAAAAATACTCACTATGCTACGGCGTAGTTCCGTTTTTTGTGTCTAGGTCAACCAAAAAACTACCTATTTCCATTCCCAAAAGCCAATTTCAAACATGTTCTTATATATGACATTTAGAGTATGTAATTTATCAAAAATATCGAGTATTGAATATAGAAAGGAGATTAGCAGCAAAATTGGAAGAGCGAAAAAAGAAACAGACTTTTCGCAGTTTGACCCTCTCGCAAAACAAGATTGATTTTTCATCTAATGATTATCTGGGTTTTGTGACTGATGATTTATTGAAGATAAAATCATCTGATACCAATCTTTCTGGAGCGAAAGCTTCTAGGCTTATTTCGGGGAATTCTGCTTTACATGAAGAGGTCGAACGACTATTAGCCATGTATCATCATTCGTCAGCAGGTCTATTATTCAATTCTGGTTATGATGCCAATGTTGGATTAATGGGCTGTATTGCTCAGAAGGGAGATTGTATTTTGTATGATGAACTTTCTCATGCTTCCATCAGGGATGGATTAAAAATGTCTTTGGCTTCGTGCTTCGCTTTTAAGCATAATGATTTAGAGGATTTGGAACGACTTTTAAAAGAGAAGGAAGGAAATAAATTTGTAGTGACTGAAGGAGTTTTTTCTATGGATGGCGACCTCTCCCCTCTTATAAAAATGGTCGAATGCTGCAAAAAATACGAAGTAGCTATTATCGTAGATGAGGCACATTCTGGTGGTGTAATTGGAAAACAAGGTAGAGGTTGGGTTGTTGAATTAGGCTTAGAAAAGGAAATTTTTGCAAGGATACATACTTTTGGTAAGGCTTTAGGATGTCATGGAGCAGTGGTATTGGGTAGTAAGAATTTGAGAAATTATTTGATTAACTATGCTCGTTCTTTCATTTTCACGACAGCTATTTCTCCTCATTCTTTATTATATATCCAAAAAGCATATGAATTATTAGAACGAACGGACAGGATACAGCTATTGAATCGAAACATTCAATTATTTCGAGAGCATTTGTCCCTTCATATTATCAAAATGTTCCTTCCTAGCCATTGTCCCATCCAAAGTCTGATCATAGCTGGAGCTGATCAGACTAGATATATCGCTCAACAATTACAAGAAAAAGGTTTCGAGGTAAAACCTATCGTTTCACCTACCGTGCCTTTAGGACAAGAAAGGATACGAATTTGTATACATGCTTTTAATAGTAAAGAGGATATTTTCGCTTTGGCTAATGCGATAAATGACTTATGTTCCACAGCTAAATAAAGTATTCCTTACTGATGTTACGCATGATTAAATTAGAAGCTATTTTGATTTAGTATTACTAGTTATTAACTGTTAGAGGCCTTGTTCATTGTTTCTTGTTCTTTTTGGTAGTAAAAAGAACCAAAAACTACCCGACCGGATGCCGTTCTTAACGCTACGACGATACTTGAAATCCTAAACAAAATAAACTCGCTCCAATAGTATTTCTTTTGTTTGATCTCGTCTGTCATCTAGCTATAATACTTAAAATTTATAGCCGTTTATGCTCATACAGTATTTTGTTTTAAACGGATTTCAAGTATCGTCTCCACTAAACTGCATAATGTCGGGATCGTAAAAAGATTATTTAAAAAATCATAAGTGAAAATTGCTAAAAAAGCGAGTTTATACAGTTTAGGATTTTATGTACTTTTTGAACGTTAAAAAATCCATCGGGTCTAGATTTTTTTGGTACTTTTTTATCAATGAAAAAAAGTACGGGAGATCCCCAAAAGAACAGAAATAAGGTGCTGAACAGCACTGAATCAAACTTATAAAATTACTTTTGCGTAACATCAGTTACGAATGTGTCTTATACTAATTTAAGTCATAAATGTCGCATATAATTCCAAGAATTCAAGCGATTACGTCGTTAAAAATACTCGCCATAACTACGGCTATGCCTACGTTTTTTGCCTCCTACTCACTTAAATTCTTAAGCAAATCCAATGCGACTTTATAAATTTAAATTGGTATTATCTGGTTTTTAATTGCATATTTTAAACCACATAAGATTATAGATAGTGGATTACAATACTAGCAATTTAGATGTAAAGATGCCCTTTTTTGTATAAACAGAAATCAAATAAATCCCTTGTTCCAATACTTCATCATTAGCATAGGAAAACTTATTATTCAATTCCTTACTAGATATTTCTCTTCCAGAAATATCACGAATAATAATTTTTTCAATAGGATATTCACTTGCTTTTATCTCAATAAATCCATTGTTACTAGGATTTGGATAGATAGAGATAGAACTATCTTTGAGGATGTCTTCTGATGAAGTCGTACAAACTGGTGCATCATCTATATTTTCATTGAAAACACCATTATCAATATGCCAGTTATACCAAGTTCCACCATTTCCTTCCAGCCAATTATTGAGATCAAAATTATTACTACCATCTAGTGTTCCTGGTACTTTATAGACTTTTATTGCTTCGCCGTTTTTATTCCAATTTAAAGGCGTATTCGCTGAACAGTTTTCTGGCAAAGGATTCTCTAGTTCACAATTAATCTGAAGAAAATAAGCATATTCTTCATAATCTGGATATTCTCCATATACATGAGCGATTCCATCTGTATCAATACAAACAGCTACATATTCATTGCAAGCAATTCCTTTAGCATTGATACCCCAATCCTGAAATATACGAGCCAAGAAAACACTGTGCCTTCCTTTTCTATCTGGATCGTCATAATGGCTATCTGTAATAGTATTTTGCAAAAAAGGTGTTTGTAAAAAACCGATAGAATCGACAGTTACATCACTATCATAAGGGTTATTCAATGCCTCGCTAGACGTAACTGTGCCATTTTCTGCTGAGAAATATAACTGACCTAAAATCGCCATTCCTGCACTCGTTCCACCTATCACGATATTTCTTTCTTGAATGGCTTCGTTGATCAAAGTTTCCATCGTATTATTTCGCCAATAGGACACATAATTCCATTGATTTCCTCCTGCAAACCAAATGGCTTCTGCCTGTTGTATTTTTTGGTGGATATATACTTCATCTCCTGCTGTGGCATCATTGAAAACGATGCTTTCTACTGAATTAATATTAATACCTAATTCCGTGAACATATAATCATTATAACCATCAGATCCAGATGCTCTAAGTACGAGAATATCGCCTCCATTGGCTTGGTTTAAAAACCATTTCATAGCATCATCCTGTTCTGTTGCTCCACCCATCATACAGACTCCGCCTTGGCTTTCTGCAAAACTATCAGATATATTTCCTGTGAAATAGGATGTATAATTTTGTGCCTGTATTGATACAGGAATAAATACTAGTAAAAATAGGTATAGATATGTTTTCATGATACTGGTTTTAATGTTTTATTTTTCCAACTGACCAAAAATACGCCAATAAATATTAACGAAGAAAACAAAATGATTTGTAATGTCAAAGGATCTCCCCTAAAAATGATGGTAATACTGGTAGCAATGATAGGTTGCAAGTAAACATAATAGCCCACTACACTAGGGCTGATGTATTTCAATGCCCAAGCATTCAAAAGGTAAGTAAGCAGTATAGTAAACACAATAATATAGCCTAATGCCCAAAATTGCTGATTAGGAATTTCTTTCCAATCAATAGCGATAAAATATTGACTACCAAAAGGAAGTACATAGATACAACCAAAAGTAAAAACCCATTTAACCACAGGAAGCGGATGGTATTTGACCATCATAGGTTTTACGATAATCAGATATATACCATAGGAAAGTGCATTAGTTAATATCATCAGATCGCCCCAAAACATATCTCCTCCAAACCGGATTCCTCCACCTATTAATAATAAGAATGCTCCAGTAAAACCCATTAATATACCTAGTAATTTCAGTCCTGTTATGCGTTCTTTCAGAATAATCGACGAATCGACGAAGCGACAAGCACCATTATTAGGTGTAGATGTCATGATGACAGCAGCATTAATAGGAATCGTGAGGGCTAATCCTTTGATAAAGAAAATCTGATTGATAGCGATACCAAATAAAGCACAAAAAGCTAGTATAATAAGGGATGGCGAATAAATAAGTGTCTGGAATTGATAAGATATTTTTGTGCTAGGCAAGGCGGTAAAAGTCGCGTTACGCCTTAGCGTAATAAGGTTTTTGCCAACGCAGCATAGTACAAAAATATGAAGTCAAAACGGACAGTTATTTATTCAACATCCCTAAAGTCTTTTTTATGTGTAATTTATTCTTTTGTAGCAAGCAACCAAAAAAGAATGACCACACTGTACACCCTTATGATCACTAAGCCTGTAGGCTGAATATGTTCTGGCATAACTATTTTCATGATACTATAATTAGCACCATAAATAAGTGCCACAGCAAGTATAGAAGCATATACTAAAAGGACGTTTGGTTTCATGACGAAAAGGTAGTCTTATTATAGAAGTTGTTGTTGAATTTAAAATGAAAATTACTAGCTTTGGCGTATATAACAAATTACACCAACCCCGCTTTATTCAAAATCGAAAGAATTATTATGAAACATTCCTTATTATTTTCCAGCTGGTCGTTTTTCATCATCATTCCTTTCTTGTTCTTGCAAAATCAATCGTTAGCTCATAATGACTTGATGAAGGTATATGATGAAGGAAAAGAAAAAAGTGATTCACTCTTTCAAGTTGAATTTCCTTATCAGCAATTTGCTACAAAAGAATACATTGGAGATGTAAAGGGACTGAATCAGCAATTTGAGATATTGATTAAAAAAGATCGTCAACCAGATGTGATTCTAAAAGGCATATTCGATGCTTATGTGAAGAATACTGAGCAAGATTCCTTTTCTTATGAAAGGATATTAGAAGATATTGCTTTGAGTGAAATATATCTAAAATCCAATACATTTCTCAACGATACTTCTTTTGTTTTCAGACAGTTCGGAGGAAAATTAATGGATGTCATCTCGCAGCAAGTAAAAGGTGCCTTATCATCTGGCGAAATTAGTAAGGAAGACTTTGGGTTTAAATATATCAAGAAAAGGTTAGATGAAAACCAATATAAAATTGATGTGGAAATGCCTAATTGGGAGAAGGGATTGATGCATGCTGAAAATAGTAATTATACATACCTCATAGATCGAGTTTGGGGAGATTATCCTATATTTTGTATCTTAGGTTTGGTTTTAGGAGTAATTACATTGATTGGTTTTTATACTGTATTAACATTTTTTATAGGCTTGTTAAAGAAACGATAAACAGTATTCAAATCCAATTTTAAGGGTTTTTAATATATATCTTTCGTTACCTTTTGTTTTGTAATTACGATATATATTAAAGCAAGTACATTTTAATATTAGAGTTAATGCCAATATAGAAAGTGTTTAACAATTCAATTGAATAAATAAGTTTTACCAAAAAGTGTATAAATGATGAGCTACTTGAACCAAAATTTTCTGATTCTATTTTTTCTCCCTCTTCTATTTTTCGCATCACCTTCTACCACTAATGAAGGTGCAGTAACTTCCTCTTTAGAGAAAGCAGTCTTTTCAGAAAAATCTAATGAGGGTTTTTCCGAAAAAATATACGCTAGAGGCTTTGACAACTACGTGAAGACGTATAAGTTGAGTTATGATGGAGAGTCTTTTGGTTATTCCAACTGGATGAAACGAAAAAATGTAAAAGCGAAATATTTTGCTCAAAAGAACAGTACTCAGTCTGTATATGAGCGATTCGAAGATTGGAAAGAAGGAAAAGATGTGGTGATGGCATGCAGTGGTGCTTTTTCTAGCCAAGTATATGGAAGACCTCAAAAAGATTGGCCTCCTGTTGGATTGACCGTGGATAATGGCGTGGTCGTGAATAAGAATATAGAGTATAATTCTATGGATGGATTGGTGATTGTTTATGCTACGGGAGGTGTCGTGGTCACAGACATCGAAGATCCTAGACTCACTATTACTTATTCTAATGGAAAGTCTTATAAAATCAATGCAAGAGAAGATAAAGAAAGGTTACTGGATTGGGCAGTAAGCGAAAAAGCAACCATTTTCCAAACTCATTTATTGGCATACGATAATGAACTGAATATCTCTCGTGCGGCAAGAAAAGAAAAGAGAATGAGAAGGACTTTGGTACTTGCTACAGATAGTTCTGGTGATCTATTCCACATCGTTTATTATTTCAAGGAAAAGGTGTATATGTATGATTTGGGTAGAGATTTATTGCAATACCTTAGGGACGATGAAGATATGGATGTAGTCGCTATTTTGAATCTGGATACTGGAATGTATAATGTACAGGAAGTATGGGATGAGGATGGTGATTCACAGACAGAATTATCTGGAGATACCAATATGAAAGATGCTACTAATTTGGTGGTGTATCATTATGAGGAATAAAAAATACCGTTAAACACTACTATTGATTAAATAAATCAAAATGTCGATAGATAATCTTTTTAAAAGTACACAGGATAATAAAAAAGAAAAAAGGTATGGGCTTTTTTTATTTTTACCCTTTCTTATTTTATTTGGAGTAGCAATTTATTTTTTAATTACGCAATATTATAAAATAAATAAACAAGAAGAAATTATTTGTGAATTAAAAAAACAAATTACTTCCTCTAGGGATTCTGTAATGGCTTATGAAAATGAAATAGAATTATTGATAGACACAACTTTACTTGAATTTGATAGTTCAAAAATATTATTAGCAGAAAATATTATTGAAGCACCAGAAGTTGTAGTAAAACCAATAATAAAAAAGAAAGTAATAGCAAAAAAAGAAAAGAATACATCTGCTAAAAAGGTTCAAAAAACTACATTAGGCGGAGGCGAAAAATGGTGGGAAGGAGAACGATATTATTACACCAAAATAGATTTAAGAAAACATCAGATCGATATTCATTCTGCATCTGATGGAGTGAATAAAATTAATGATATTATTAATGATAAATTACTTTTTGCAACTAATGGAGGAATATTCGAAGGCGATTTATCTCCTACAGGATTATTAGTTACTAATGGTAAAAAGATACATGATATTAATTTAAAAAAAGGTACTGGTAATTTCTATTTACAACCTAATGGTGTTTTTTATATTTCTTCTAATAATAAATCTAAAGTGCTGGAATCCAAAGATTTCAATAAAAGAAAAGCTAATGTAAAACATGCTATACAGTCTGGTCCTTTATTGTTGTTAAAAGGAAGAATAAATAAGAAATTTAATAAAGGATCGAAGAATAAATATGTCAGAAGTGGTGTAGGTGTATTGGATGAAAATACAGTTATTTTCGCTATTTCTAAAA
>JBNMOV010000081.1:0-14176 GCA_051275765.1 Maribacter sp.
ATCCAATCTATTAAGACTAGCGTTCAGCACACCTTCTTTTACTATTTTTCCCATTGGTCCAAATAGTTCATAAGCCAGTGAGACTTCATCTCCTGCAGACATTTCTATTCCAATAGTCAGCTTCCCATATGTCGGATTCGGATATATGGATAATTCTAGCCTTTTTTCCAAATAAACAGCTCGTGTCTCTGAATAACTGTAAGCTCCATCGTAATCCGTCTGTTTCAAGCGATAATAGGATTTCCCCAAATATGGAGCATCATCCAGTAGCTCGTAAGAATGGCGTTCCGTCGTCGTTCCTGAACCACTCACCTTTCCTACGTATTCCCAATATGTAGTACCACTGATAGATCGTTCCACAGTGAAATAATCATTGTTCAATTCGGTCGCTGTTTCCCAGCTCAGTTCTACTTCTCTGGTTTTTAGCAGCTCCGCTTCGAAATATAATAACTCGATGGGGAGATTCGTGACCTCGAAGGCTTGTTGTACGCCCTCGCTTACTGTCCCGCCAGCTCCTTTGGAGGTATAAGCAATCTGACCAATACTGTAACTTACCGTGCCGCCACTGCCAGTAGCTTCGCCGCCACCGCCCAATACTGCCTGCTGTCCATATAAGAGCAAAGGCATAATCATAAAAAGTGTAAGTATCATTCTTTTCATCCTAATAATTTTTTATTTATGTTACACCTACTCTTTATGGATTTTCAGCTACCTCCTATCTTAGTTTCATGAAAATTAGCCATATATTCTACTAAATAATAATATTATGCTATAAATTAAAATTTTATTTTGAAATACCTTTATTTTTCAACTTAATATATGGATACATTCCATAAAATCATGGCATCTATACTAGAATTTTCTTATTATTATGTAACTGATGAACTTTAAACCTGTTAATTTCTACCAGAAATAATAAAACCCAATCGGACAGACAAATGCTTAAAACGGCTAGGAATATCATAATTTCCATGTGATAATCGAATGGTATTTTCGGAATTTCCTAATGCGGTTTCGTAATATACATCGAGTAGTAACCATTTCGATTGATAACCTAAACCTACTGTAAATGTGGTGTAGCTACTTCCAAATTCGTAGAGGAAATTTTCTTTGTCGCTTTTGAGGAGATCCGTTCTGAGTTGACTATGCCAGACGATGCCAGCTTGTAAGCTAAAGCCATCTATTCTATATCCAAATTGTATCGGTAGGCTGAATGAATACAGGCGATAATTGAGTTCTTCGTTTTGACTGGTGATCAAATCTTGGAGTGCCATTTTTCTATTGGACAAATGCACGATGGCTTCTGGACGAAAAAACAAATAATCCTTGATATTAAACTGCATGAACATGCCTAAACCAATGTCTGAAGCATTTTTGTTCAATGAAACAGAAAGTGAATCTACTCCTAATGAATCTGGCAGAATAGTCATACCCTTTTTAGAAAATATGGCATCATAGGTAATTCTGGTACCAGTCTGTATAGGTCTATAGTCTTGTGCTTCAAGGACAAAAGGTGCTAGGCTGAATACAAGTACAGCTAAAAGATAGCTTGAAAAAGTTTTTTTTAAATTCCTCATACGGCAAATATAGACATAAAAAAAGCACACGCCGCAGATATGCGACGCATGCAAAATATAACCCCAAAAAACAACTATGCAAAACAAATGTTATAATGGGTTTTCTAAGTATCTAATCTTTATTTCAAAACCCAAGATGGGCTACACTCCCTTCGAAGTGATGTTACAAATATATGGACATTTTCATTATCTCAAAAATATTATACTAAAAAAATCCGCAAAACAGTTAGAATCATCCTTTTACTAATACAAAACAGTATTAAAATCTATTACTCTCTTATAATTTCTATCAGAATATTCAGTATGTGCTTCGCAGCATCAGCGATGACTGTTCCTGGACCAAAAACGCCCACTACTCCACTCTCGTATAAATAATCATAATCCTGCTTTGGAATCACCCCTCCCACAACGACCATAATATCTTCTCTTCCTAAATCTGCTAATGCCTTGATTGTCTGAGGAACTAAAGTCTTATGCCCCGCAGCCAAAGACGATATTCCTAATATGTGAACATCGTTTTCGATAGCTTGTTTAGCTGCTTCTTCTGGTGTTTGAAAAAGTGGTCCTACATCCACATCAAAACCTAAATCTGCAAAACTCGTAGCAATGATTTTAGCTCCTCTATCATGTCCATCCTGTCCAAGTTTGGCGACCATGATACGAGGACGACGACCTTCTAATGTAGCAAAAGTATTCGCTAATACTTGTGTTTCTTTGAATGATTTATTCATACTGATTTCACTTGCATATACACCAGATATCGTGGGGTTATTCGCTACGAATCTACCAAAATGCTTTTCCATCGCATCTGATATTTCGCCAAGTGTAGCTCTTGCTCTAGCTGCATTTACTGCCAATGCCAAAAGGTTACCTTCGCCTTTAGTTGCTTTTTCGATAGCAGTTAAGCATTTTTTTACTTTTTCACTATCTCTATTTTTCTTAATTGTTTTTATACCATTGATTTGAGCATCCCTTACTGCAGCATTATCTACATCTAAGATGTCTAT
Organism: Maribacter sp.; assembly: GCA_051275765.1. Lineage (GTDB taxonomy): Bacteria > Bacteroidota > Bacteroidia > Chitinophagales > Saprospiraceae > JAHDCE01. The sequence goes on from JBNMOV010000081.1 coordinate 2,585, forward strand.
ATCCTGTTCATCTTCTGTCTGAAATACATTCACACCTATGATAAAATCCTTTCCGCCATCTATGCGAGCTTGTTTTCTAGCCGCCGCTTCTTCTATTCGCATTTTAGGCACGCCTTTTTCGATCGCCTTTGCCATCCCTCCTAGCGATTCCACTTCTTGAATAAGGGTCCATGCTCTTTCTGCTATTTCATATGTCAATGTTTCTACATAATGAGATCCAGCCCAAGGATCAACTGCTTTCGTAATATCTGTTTCTTCTTGAATATATTTTTGTGTATCCCTAGCTATTTTAGCAGAAAAATCTGTTGGCAATGCGATCGCTTCATCCAAAGCATTGGTGTGCAAAGATTGTGTACCACCCAAAACGGCAGCCATTCCTTCTATACAAGTACGAGCCACATTATTATAAGGATCTTGTTCTGTCAAACTCCAGCCAGAGGTTTGACAATGTGTACGCAAACACATGGATTTCGGATTCTTAGGATTGAATTGTTTTACCAATTTTGCCCAAAGCATACGAGCTGCTCTCATTTTGGCAATTTCCATAAAATGATTCATCCCTATTCCCCAAAAGAAGGATAATCTAGGAGCAAATGCATCTATATCCAAACCTACTTTAATTCCTGCCCTAATATATTCCAAACCATCTGCCAAAGTATAAGCCAATTCTATATCCGCTGAAGCTCCTGCTTCTTGCATATGATATCCACTGATAGAAATGGAATTGAACTTAGGCATATGCTGCGATGTATATTCGAAAATATCCGAAATGATTCGCATCGAAGGCAATGGTGGATAGATATAGGTATTACGCACCATGAATTCTTTTAGAATATCATTTTGGATCGTCCCTGTCAATTTTTCTGGAGATATGCCCTGCTCTTCTGCTGCTACGATGTAGAATGCCATGATAGGAATAACTGCTCCATTCATCGTCATAGAAACAGACATCTTATCCAATGGAATACCATCGAAAAGAACTTTCATATCTTCTACAGAATCTATCGCCACACCTGCTTTTCCTACATCGCCAGTCACTCTAGGGTGATCAGAATCATATCCTCTGTGTGTAGCCAAATCGAATGCTACAGAAAGTCCTTTTTGTCCGCCTGCTAGATTTCGTCTATAAAAGGCATTACTTTCTTCTGCTGTAGAAAATCCAGCATATTGCCTAATTGTCCAAGGTCTAACAGCGTACATGCTGCTGTATGGACCTCTCAAAAATGGAGGTAAGCCAGCTGCGTATTCCAAATGTTGCAGATCCTTAGTATCTTCCTGAACATATCTGGATTTGACAGCAATCTTTTCAGGCGTTTCCCAAATGGTCACTTCTTCCAAAATCGGTGTTTTAATATTGGAAGCATCTATTTTTGAAAAATCTGGTCTTTTCATTGAAAATGGTTGTGTTTGCAAAAATACGTTTATTTTTTAAGATATTAAGATGATGAGATTTTAAGATATTGAGATACTAAGAAGTTTAAAAAATCGCTAGATCTCCTACAAAGAGCAATAATGTCACCACTACATCCAAAGCATAAGAGAAAAAAGTAATACTTTGGTGGCTGATTTTAAGTTAAGCGTTTGTTAGAAATTTAATAATTCATTTGAAAATGACTATTTTCATTCTAAAAATCAAACTTTTAACAAACTCTAAGATTGTGTTGAAGTTTAATATTTTAGACTAAAAATTAATAGAAAACACCATCTAAAATACCTTTTCATGAAGCATTCATTTTTTCAACGGGCACTAGAAGGCAATAATAAGTGGTGGACTTTCCTCGCAGGAATGTTAATGATTTCTGGAGGTTTTACCTTAGGACAAATGCCTATTACCATCTTGCTCATATACAAAATGGGAATGATGGTATCTGAAAATCCAGATAGCATTCTAGAAATCAACAAGCGATTATTAGCTTATGATTTTGCTTATTTTGGATTAGGTAGCAATCTATCATTTTTCCTTATTTTACTATCTTTTGTTGGGGGTATCTTTTTTGTCTTCCTGACTGTTACCAAAATCCATAAAAGAGCTTTCATTTCCATTATTACTCCATCTAAAAAAATTAATTGGGGAAAGATTGGTTTTGGATTCGCGGTATGGTTCCTGATGTCTTTCGCTATAGAAGGACTGAGTCTTTATATGGATCCAGAGAATTACGTTTGGACATTCAATTTAAAAGCATTCATTCCTCTTCTTCTCATGTGCATATTTATACTACCTCTCCAAACTTCATTTGAAGAAGTATTCATGAGAGGGTATCTTATGCAAGGAATCCCTCTCCATCCTAATACCATATTGCTTTGTATCTTTGTGATGGGCGGATTGATGCATGTATCTACTATGGTTCAAGACCCTGTCAATGCTCTCATTGCTTTAGGTATTTATGCTGGATTGGCTGTCATTATTGGAGTACTATTTTATCAAGAAAAGAAGGGACGGATTAAACTTGGTTTATATACGCTTGTTAGAAAGCCTATAACACCACTCATTATTACTTCCTTAATGTTTGGTTTAATGCATGGTATGAATCCAGAAATAGCAGAATTTGGCTTTGGTAAAATGATGGTATTTTATATTGGAATGGGGCTATTTTTAGGATTACTGACAGTAATGGATGAAAGCTTAGAATTGGCTCTTGGAGTACATTTTGCTAATAATTTTTTTGGAGCATTATTCGTTTCCTTTGATGGCTCAGCACTACAAACTCCTACCTTACTTCGTTCTTTAGAAATGAATACTGATTATATGTTGGTGGGATGGTTTGGAATGGTATCTGTTTTCATGGCAGCAGCTTATTTCAAATATAGATGGAAAAATTGGGGTAAACTCTTTCAAACCATACAATATGATACCACAGATGCTAATGTAGAAGATATTGCATTTTTGGAAAATGAGGTCAGTTTGGCAGAAGCACCATTAAATAATAATTAGAGTACATTCCTCCTTAATGAACAATTATAAATCAATTGAATTTAATACATATACAATTTATATAGTTTGATGAATATAATGATGAAAAAATCCCTAAGTCTGCTAATCGCTATATTAGCAATCGCACAAATAAGTATCGCACAATCTGACAGATGGCAACAAGCCTGTGATTATACGATGGAAATAGATGTGGATGCTGAAAAGCACCAATATGCAGGAAAGCAAAAATTGGTCTTGACGAATAATTCGCCAGATAAGCTAAATAAAGTATTCTACCATCTTTATTTCAATGCTTTTCAGCCAGGAAGTATGATGGATATCCGTTCTTTGAATATTCCAGATCCAGACAGACGCGTAGGTGATCGCATCTCCAAATTAAAGCCAGAAGAAGAAGGTTACATCAAAGTCCAGTCATTGACACATAATGGCGAGGATGTAAAATTTGAAGTAGTCGGCACTATCTTGGAAGTACAATTAAATACACCAATCGCTCCAGGTGCCAAGGCTACTTTTGACATGGTATTTGATGCTCAAGTTCCACTTCAAGTTCGTAGATCTGGTAGAGATTCTAAGGAAGGCATTGATTACTCTATGTCTCAATGGTATCCTAAAATGTGTGAATATGATTACCAAGGATGGCATTCCAATCCTTATGTAGGTCGTGAATTTCATGGTATTTGGGGAGATTTTGATGTTAAAATTTCCATAGACAAATCCTATATTCTAGGAGGAACAGGATATTTGCAAAATGCTGATGAAATCGGTTATGGATATGAAGCAGCAGGAACAACAGTCAAGCGTCCAGCAGGAGATAAATTAACTTGGCATTTCAATGCTCCTAATGTACATGATTTCTTTTGGGCTGCAGATCCAGATTATACACATGAATCATTGAAAGTAGGTGATGATTTGACTCTGCACTTTCTTTATCAAAAAGATGAAGATACAGAAGGTCCTTGGAGTAAATTACCAGAAGTAATGGCTCAAGCATTGACTTATATCGAAACTCATTATGGAGAATATCCTTATAAGCAATATTCATTTGTACAAGGAGGAGATGGAGGTATGGAATATCCTATGGGAACGCTGATTACAGGAAAGCGTGGTTTTGAAAGTTTGGTAGGTGTTTCTGTTCATGAATGGATGCACTCTTGGTATCAAATGATTATGGGAACAAACGAAGCTTTATATGCTTGGATGGATGAAGGCTTTACTTCTTATGCTTCTGAAAATGTAATGAATTGGTTACGTGCTGAGGCTACATTACCTGGCGAACCAGATGCTGTTCCTTTTTCTGGCACATATATGGGATACATCAACTTGGCTCAAAGTGGTGTTGAAGAACCATTAACGACTCATGCAGATCACTTCAGAACTAATTTTGCTTATTCTTTGGCTTCTTATGTCAAAGGAGCTGTTTTCTTACATCAGTTGGAATATATCATTGGTAAGAAGGCATTCGATAAAGGAATGTTGGAATATTATAATCAATGGAAATTCAAGCATCCTAATCCTAATGATTTCATTCGTGTAATGGAAAAAGAATCTGGCTTAGAATTGGATTGGTATAAGGAACATTGGGTGAATAGTATTAATACAATAGATTACGGTGTGACTAGTGTCGAACAAGAAGGAAAAGGTACTAAAATTACTTTGGCAAAAGTAGGTGTTATGCCTATGCCTATGGATATCGTCGTTACAGAAAAAGATGGTACAGAAAGAGTTTATCATATTCCATTACGAGTAATGAGAGGTGAAAAACCTGCTGAGGATGCTAGAGATTATGAAGTACAAGAAGATTGGCCTTGGACTAACCCTAGTTATGAATTCGTGATTCCTTGTAAGTTAAAAAAGGTAATCAAAGTAGAAATAGATCCTTCTAGCAGAATGGCGGATGTGAATAAGGAGAATAATAGTTGGGAAAAATAAGTGTAAACGTGTAAATGTGCGTATTTTTACTGCGTCGAGGAGAACTATTGTTCTTCTCGACGCAGTTTGTTTTAGTGGTAGTATTGTTTCCTAAGTGAAACGTATTCATAAACAACACATTCGTATTAATAAAATTAATCATATCTAGCTATTTTCATGATTTTGGTACATTTATGGATACAATAAGAATATGTTTAAATTAAATTATTAATTATAGTTGAGTTTCATCTTAATTAATATTAAATTGTCTGATTATAGCAGGAACAAAAACGTCCAGTCATCTGTTATAAGATGTAGAATTAAATAACTTTTATGTCCCATAGTTTCAATCCAAATTTTGTGAAATACAAATTCAGAGACTTAAAAGTCTATTCCTCAACGGAATGGCTCGCAGATAATAAAAAGAAATACCGTCAGGTCTTTGACAGGTACGAAACTACCTATGCCTATGCAGAACTCTCCTTCTATAACAAGATGTTTGACGATGAGGATTGGGAAATAGAGGTAGAATTGAAGTGTTTTTCTATCAAGCGAGGCAGAAAAGAGGTCTGTACCCTACCTTTTAAAAGAAAAATAAGCAAATATGATAATGTAGTTTATATCCGTGAAGGATGGGGCAATCAGAAAGAAGGTGCTTTTTGGAAAAAAGGGACTTATTACTGGGAAGCGTGGGTAGAGGGCGTAAAAGTCGCTACCAAATATTTCTATGTAGAAGATACTGGAAAAGAATACGAAAAGGGTAGTAATCCATATTTGGACATTAAATCCTTGAAATTATATGAAGGTTCTTTTGATGATCGCCCAGAATTTGAGCGAACCTATTATAAGACTTTCAATACTGAGGAGACTCGCTATGTATACGTAGAAATTACCTTGCAAAATCAATTTGTAGGCAAGCCTTGGCAATGCGAGTTATTCACAAAATTCTATAATAATTCCAAAGAGCTCAAAGGACAAGTCGTTCGTTTACAACGAATTGAAAAAAAGGATGACATCATCAAGATAACTGCTGGATGGGGTTCTAATGTCAAGGGTTCTTGGAGAAAGGATCGATATACCGCGGAATTGATCTTCATGGATAGATTACTCGCTATCGTTCCTTTTGATGTAGGCGATGACTTCGTGGAAGGTACACCAGGTATCTGGTTTCCAGACAAACAAAGTACTTTCTTGCAAGAAGAAAGTACTGACGATGCGGAAAGTTTCGAGGATGTAATGGGTAAGCTCGATGCATTGATTGGCTTGAATGCTATCAAGGCAAAAGTGAGGGACCATGCGAGTTATATTCAATTTTTACAATTAAGAAAAAATAAGGGTTTCAAGGAAAAAGATGATATTAATGTCCATTCTGTTTTCATAGGAAATCCAGGAACAGGAAAAACGACTGTCGCCCAAATGATGGGTAAACTATATAAAAAGATGGGTTTACTGTCTAAAGGTCATGTCCATGAAGTAGACAGGGTTGATTTAGTAGGCGAATACATTGGTCAAACTGCTCCAAAGGTAAAAGAAGCGATAGAAAAAGCGAGAGGTGGCGTATTATTCATCGATGAGGCTTATGCACTTGCTCGTTCTAATGATGACAGCAAGGATTTTGGACGGGAAGTCATAGAGATACTTGTGAAGGAAATGTCCAATGGACTTGGGGATATGGCTGTGATTGTAGCAGGCTATCCAAAAGAAATGAAGCATTTCTTGGATTCTAATCCAGGATTGAAATCAAGATTCAAGATATTTTTTGAATTTTCAGATTATCTGCCTCAGGAATTAGCAAAAATAGCTTCTTATGCCTGTGCTGAGAAAGGTGTGCTTCTTCAACCTCCTGCTAAGGAAAAAGTAGATGAAGTTATCACTGAAGCATTTAGAAATAGAGATAGGAGTTTTGGTAATGCTCGATTTGTTTATGATGTTATCGAAAAGGCGAAGATTCAGCTAGGATTAAGAGCAATGGCGAATGATCAGCCACATTTGCTTTCTGATAATGAACTGTCTGTCGTAACATTGGATGATATTTCCAAAATAGATCTGAAACAGAAAAAACAACTTCCAGAAATTCCAATTGATAAGGAATTATTGGATAAAGCACTCGAAGAATTGGATCATCTAATTGGTATGAAAAATATCAAGGAGCAGATTCGTGAAATGGTTCAACTCGTTCAGTTCTTCCAAGAATCTGGTAAAAATGTATTGAATAATTTCTTCTTGCATACCGTTTTTGTTGGTAATCCAGGAACGGGTAAAACGACAGTTGCTCGTATCTTGACGAAGATTTATAAGGCACTTGGGATATTAGAACGAGGGCATATGATAGAAACAGATCGCCAAGGTTTGGTGGCTGGTTATGTAGGTCAAACAGCGATTAAAACGGCTGAACAGATCGATAAATCTATGGGTGGTGTGCTATTCATAGATGAGGCTTATGCTTTGACTTCTGCTGGAAATAGTGGACAATCGCATGGCGATTTTGGTAATGAAGCTATACAGACCTTGCTGAAACGCATGGAGGATCACAGAGGAGAATTTTTCGTATTCGTAGCAGGTTATCCTGATAATATGGAGGAATTCTTAAAAGCCAATCCAGGTTTACAATCTCGTTTCGATAAAGTATTAAAATTCGAGGATTATGAGCCTAGCGACTTGATTAAAATCGCTATCCAAATGTTTGAGGAAGAAGGATTGATACTAGAGAAAAAAGCAAATGAGCACCTTTCCAAATACTTTCAATATGTCTATGATGTAAGAGATAAGTATTTTGGTAATGCTCGTACTATTCGTAGTATTGTTACGGCGGCCATGATGAATCATAATCTAAGGTTATCTTTACTTCCTAAGGAAGATCGTACAGAAATCGCTATTAAAACAATGACTTACGAAGATGTAGAATCATTCAAGACAGATAAGGATGACTTCTCCTTTAGTAATAAGAAAACTATTGGATTTAAGAGTAATTCTGGTGGAGGGCCAAAGAAAGGATAATGATCAATGATTGAGTGAGTCATTGGATAAGTAATCATTCTGTAAAAAAAGCGTTCTAACGAACGCTTTTTTTATTTTTAAATTCGGAATAATTTACATATTTTGTTCTCGGATATAATGGAGAAAGCCGAAAATCCTATACAAATAGAGTAGGCACAATAAAAATCGAAAGAAAATGGAAGATCAAAAGCCTGCTCAAGGCAAGATTATTATGCTATTAGTTTGTTGGTTTCTAGGCGTATTTGGAATCCACAGATTAATGATGGGACACTCTAACTGGTGGATTATGCTAATCACTTTCGGAGGATGCGGAATATGGTCATTAATTGACTTAATCCAAATCGCTATGGGTAACCTAAAGATGGCAGATGGTCGTGATTTAACTGACTAAAATAATAAAGGTGGACAATTTAACTTGTCCACCTTTTCTTTTAGGAGTTGTTTAAAAAATCACTTCTTATTATGAATTCAAAAAACAGTCAACTTATCAAGGATTATATCCTACATTATAAAATAATAGTTGCAGTTCTCTTTTATTTTTTATTCTCCATTTTATTATTTACTTTTTCTGGTATCAATATCATTATTCCCTGCATTTGGAAAACTTTATTTAATCTAGATTGTCCTGGTTGTGGACTAACTACTGCTTTTATTAGATTACTACATTTTGATTTTTATGGTGCTTACGAATCCAATAGGCTTATATTTATTATATTACCTTTTAGCTTGTGGTATGTTTGGAAGGATTGGATTGGGTTTAAATCAATAAATAATAAAAATTAACTTGAATTTAAAATTGCTAAAAAAGAAGTTAAATTAATTTCCATTAGAGGAAGAATGGCTTTAGGAATTAAGTGTTTTGAAATATATCTTAATGATGTTAATTTGCACGATGATTTAAGAATAATTAAAATATTAAATATTCTATGGAAATTTACTTCTTCAAATCAATTTGATGAATGGGGAATAAAAATAAGTACATACAATCCAGACAACTAGAAAGTAATCAGTATTATATAAATCATTGGTAATCAAGTATTAAATTACGATGATCTTTTAAAAAGCACTTTATGATTTTAAAATATTTCTTTTAACATTAATCGAAATAGGCACAAATAATTTATATTCTGGAGCAGTGAAACATAGTGAAGAAACTTTAAAACCATTAATGATATTATTAGCTATCATGAATAATAAATATTTAGAAATACCTGATATTAAAAAATTGAAGAAATCTAAATTTCCTGAATTCTATGGATGGGGTTTAGCTCACACCAAATCTTTTTTTGATTAATCCAAAGTTATAATCACACTATGAAATTCGGAAAACTAGCCGATATATCCAACGTTGATTTCTCTCTTCCTCCAGATCCAGAAGGAACAAAAATGATATTGGATCATTTAGAGAAAAGAATAGATCCTCCCACTGTTTATATAGGTGCAACAGGCTGGGGTATGAAAGAATGGAACGATAAATGGTATCCTAAAAAAACAAATGCCAAAGGCTTTTTATTGGCTTATGGAAAACAATTTAATACCATAGAATTAAATACGACACATTATCGAATTCCTACTATAGAACTGACTACAAAATGGTATAAAGAAACACCTGATGATTTTGTTTTTTGTCCTAAAATACCACAGACCATTAGCCATAGTATAGATCTAGGAATCTCAACTGAACGTGTAGAAATATTTTCTAGAGAAATAAAAGAATTAAAAGATAAATTGGGTTGTTGTTTTATGCAAATGCCTCCTTATTTTAAATACGAAAGGTTGCATTTTTTGGAACGTTTTTTATCTGAATGGGATACTGAAATTCCATTGGCTATTGAGTTGAGAAATGAGGATTGGTTTATTCATAAAAACCAAGAAAACGAGTTATTTAAATTATTAGAAAAATATAATATTTCTACTGTTATTACAGATGTCGCAGGCAGACGAGATGTATTGCATAATAGATTGACTTCTGATATCGCCATGATTCGATTCGTAGGAAATGGATTACATGAAACAGATTATTCTAGAATAAATGAATGGGTACAAAAATTAAAATATTGGTTTTCCAAAAATTTAAAAACCGTTTATTTTTTCTCTCATCAACCAGATAATATTCTATCTCCAGAAATGGCAGTTTATTTGACTGAACAATTGAAAGCTATAATTCCTAATATCATCGTGAGAGGGCCTAAGGAAATTGAACAGCAAATGATGCTTTTTTAAGTTAATAATTAATTTTATACTTGTACCAAACTGTTTGTAAAATCCCTCTCACTGTTACATAAGCCAACATCGCCATCCATAATCCATGATTCTCAAATTGCTGTAAAGCAAAATAAGAAACGACGAAGGCTATCAAAGACAAAAACATGGTATCACGCATCGCTTTACTAGCGGTCAATCCAATAAAAATACCATCCCAAATATAGGACGCAAAAGCCAAAATGGGATAAATAATGATCCAAATAAGATAATTAGAACCTACTTCTAAAACCTTAGGATCATCTGTAAAAATGGCTAATAAGTGCGTTCCTCCTATTAAGAAAAACAAAGAGAATAATACCGCCAATCCCCCACCCCATACGAATGTCCATTTTATAGCGGATTGCTTCATTTCCTCATTTTTTGCTCCTTCATATTTTCCTACCATACTTTCAGAAGCATAAGCAAAACCGTCCACTGCGTAGGACATCCAGTTCACATATTGCATAAAAACCTGATTGACTGCAAGGAGCGTAACGCCCATCAAAGAGGATCGATTATAGAAAAAACCAAATGCCCCTATCAAGCAAAGTGTACGAATAAATATATCTCGATTAATAAGAAAAAAGGAACGAAATGCGGACCATTTTGTAATGACAGAGAATTTCAATCCTTTGGCGTATGTCTTGTATTTTGTAAAAAATAGGATGATAGCAGCTAATAATCCCAAATATTGAGCGAAGACTGTTCCCCAAGCTACACCTACAATTCCCATTCCTTGATATTTCACTAAAATGACGCTTAAAATGATATTAGCGAGATTGATAATCAAAGTCAAAATGAGGGGATAAAGTGCATTTTGCATCCCAAAAAACCAGCCCATAAATACCATCAATCCCAATGCAGCTGGAGCTGCCCAAATTCGGATTTCGAAATATTCAGACATCAAAGGAGCGGTAGTCGAATCAGCAGCCATGAGATAAACACTGGCTGATTCTAAAGGAGTTTGCAAAAGCAAAAATGCTGTAGCTGTTACCATTGCAACCAATATCCCGCGTCCAAAAGTACCTATAATTCCTTCATTATCAGACCTTCCAAATGCTTGTGCTGTCATTCCTGTCGTTCCCATTCGCAAGAAACCGAAGCCCCAATAAATCATATTGAAAAACATGGCTCCCAATCCTACTGCTCCAATATAAGCCGCAGCAGATTCTTCATATCCCATCAATGCTGTATCTACAGAACTCAATAATGGCACAGATATATTGCTCAATATATTGGGAACAGAAAGGTGAAGTATTTCTTTATTAATGGATTTTGTCTTGGTTTTCATGGGGCAAAGATGGGAATTATTGTAGCAACTTCGGAAATTTTTGAGATTTCTGAATTTTTGGTTTCGCAAGGACTAGAAATTCTATTTGGCAAAATTTTGTAAACTTTCGATTTGGGGAGATTTAATTTGATTATGTAGTTGACTACATTTATATTATATTTGTAGTCGACTACACAAAATTAATTATGAAAAATTATTTAATACAACTCAAATATATGGG
>JBNMOV010000082.1:0-14176 GCA_051275765.1 Maribacter sp.
CCTGGAGGCCCAAATTTTGGAGCAGGAACATCCAGCCTCAATTATAATGGTCCAGATAGTACAGATTACAATACCGATTATACCCTCAAAAGAACGGAACAAGCCGATCCTTGGGCTGGTTTGATCGCAGCTTGTGACGTATTGGATAACGAACCATTAGCTACATTGGAACAGGAACTTTCTCAAGTCCTCGATATAGACAAAGCTTGTTGGCACTTAGCACACGAAATCATATTTGCAGATGATGATAGCTACATTTTCAAAGGTGGTATGGACTATTATGTATATTACGAAGCTGAAACAGGCAGAATAATACCAATGGAATATGATGGTAATAGCGTCTTAGCTAATAATCATTTGAATTGGGATTTGTTTTATAATGAGGATGATACTGACTTTCCCTTGATGAATCGCATGCTGGCGGTACCTTCTATTCGACAGCGTTATTTGGCTCACGTTAGAGTAATACTCGAAGACTATTTTAATTCGACTTATGCTGATGCCAAAATTGACTCTTGGGTAAATCTTATTGATGAATCCATTCAAGCAGATCCAAAGAAATTTTATACTTACAATCAATTTCAAAATTCTATCGCAAACTTAAAACAGACTATAATCACTCGAAGAAATTTTCTCATGAATGATGCTGAAATGACTAATATTGAGTCACTGACAGTAGATGGAGTTTCCTTTGCTGTGAATGGTGCTGATTGGCAATCTCCAAGTGCATCAGAAGAAGTAGATGTAGTGGTAGATGTAACTGGTGCAGTTGGTACAGCTTCTGTCTGGCTTTATTATGGAGAAGGATTCACAGGGGTGTTTTCCAAGACAGAAATGTATGATGATGGTCTGCACAATGATGGTGCAGCACTTGATGGCCAATTTGGAACAGCCATACCTACTTTGACATCTGGATCTTATGTACGATATTATATTGAAGCGATAGCAAATGATGCAGCATCAAGTGCAATTTACGAGCCTAAAGGTGCTGAACATGATGTCTATATATATCAAGTTCAATTAGAAACAGTAACAGATATGGCTGTAGTCATCAATGAACTCATGGCTGACAATGATACCGCTACTGCTGATTCCTTTGGAGAATTCGATGATTGGTTGGAGCTATATAATGTTAGTTCTGCTTCAGTAGATCTAACAGGCTGGACGCTGACTGATGATATCAATGAATTGGATAAATTTACTATTCCTTCTGGAACAATGCTAGAACCTGATAATTACTTAGTTATTTGGGCTGATGGAGATACTGAGCAAGGAGATTTTCATGCTGATTTCAAACTATCCTCAAATGGAGAAACTTTATATCTGCTCAATAATGCACAAGAATTAGTAGATGAAATTGAATTTCCAGCATCAACAACAGATCTTGCTTATGCTCGTGTACCAAATGGAACTGGACCATTCGAATATCAAGGACATACAATTGCTGCAAATAATGATATACCTACTGGACTATTCGAATCTGCACAAGATTTAGGATTCTATATTTATCCAAATCCTGCTTCTGATTATATTACGCTTGATTTAGGAGAATCTAATCGAAGTATTTCCAATTTACAAATTGTGAATTTATTAGGCGAAGTAATTTATTCGAATAGTGAAAACATACTTACAGAGAATATAATCCATATTGGCGGTTTTGCTCCAGGTTTATATCTTATTAGACTTGAATTGGACGATGCCATTGTTGCGATGAAGTTTATTAAAGAGTAAAGGTTAGCAATGATTAAAAAGAAAACAAGAGGTAATTTGTTACCTCTTGTTTTCTGTGCTATACCAATTTAAATTTATAAAGTCGCATTGGATTTGCTTAAGAATTTAAGTGAGTACGAAGGCATAAAAAACAACCAAAGCCAAAACGCTGCATAGCGTTATTACAATATGAAAATATCATAATAACTATATCTTGCGTAACATCCGTTACTAAATCTTTTTTAAACAACTTCTAGATAACACCAATTTCCCTAAAACTCAAAAACGCCTAAAATACGACTATTACCATTATTTCCACCCTAAATAATAAACTATACATTAAAATAACATAACTTTCGGAAAGCAAATTAGTTTACACAGAATTAACCTATGTTCGATTTCGCACCAATTTCTTTTAATGGAGAAGATCCCACTTACATGACGATGGTCATGACGGTGCTATTTTCCTTTTTCCTTTCTGGAATGATCGTCTTTACTTACGACAAAACATCCAGAAATGTAGTCAAGCCCATTCACTTCATGCAAGCGATGATATTAATATCAATCGTGACGGCTACAGTTATGCAAGCGATAGGAGATAGCTTGGCTAGAGGATTGGGAATGCTGGGGGCATTGTCCGTTATTCGTTTCAGAACGACTGTTAAGAATCCTAGGAATATCGTGTTCATGTTCAGTTCTTTAGCTGTAGGTATTGCTTGCGGAGTTTATGGTTTTCAAATCGCTTTTATAGGTACAGTGGGTTTTTGCTTGGCTGCATTTATATTGCGTTTTACACCTTTTAGCCAAAAGGAAAATCTGCTAGGTAAATTGACATTGATATTACCAACAGATTCTGATGATTTAAAAAAATTGCAAATTATCCTCAAAAAGCATTCCCAAAATTTTGAATTAATAAGTTATAAGATCATCCAATCAAAGAAGAAAAAGAAGATAGAATATGTTTATGATGTAAAGCTAAAAGAAGAACTAGGAGGTAATGAACTCATTACTGCATTAGAAACATTAGAAACAGCCAGAAGAATTCGCTTGGATTTTGCCACAGCAATGGTAGATGTTATATAAAATATCTTTATGAAAAAACTACCATTCAATCCGCTATATATCATCCTATTATTGGCTTTTGCTTTCATTCTGCAAACCAATTGGAATTTCAAGCATAAGACTTATACCTTTTTTGGGTTTGCTCAAAATAAGGAAACAGAGATCAATTATGAGGAATCCTTATTGATCAATGAAGTGAATGTGATAGAAGGTGCTTATGTCCAAAAAGGCGATACCTTAATGATTGCCACTCGCCACCAAGAGATCGATCAATTAGAAATCAATGATGCAGAATACGATATAGAAGTAATTCGCAGAAATCAAGACGCTAAACGCTTAGATATTCAAAGTGCTATCAGAAGATTACAAGCACAACGTATCAGTAAAGTATCAGAAATTGAATCTGATATAAGGACATTGCAATCAGAAATAGATTTGAACAAGGCGGTGCTTGCTCAAATTAAAAGTGTGGATGTATCTGCTATGAATGCTGAAAATTATCCTACTGCTGCGAAAATGAAAGCATTGAAAAAAGAATTACAACTGGTAGCAGGTCCTATCGATGTAGAAATAGAAAAACTGCAAGAAGAACTGAATGCTCCAACATCTTCGACTATTCGAATAGATAAATTGAGACAAGAGGCCACTATCCATAAAACTGAATATGATAAAGTAACCGTCACTGCTCCTACAGATGGTTTGATAGGTAATGTCCATTTTAAAAAAGGCGAAAATGCAGCTAAGTTTTCGACATTAGTTTCCTTCTACGAACGGAATCCGAATGTAGTGATAGGCTATGTTCATGAGAATTTGATTGTTTATGTAGAGGAAGGCGATTCTATTGAGGTGACTTCGAGTTATCATCCAGAAAATCAATTCAATGCAGTAGTAATTGCATTAGGAACGAGGATAGTAGAAATTCCGGCAAGACTACGGAAAATACCAGAAATCAAGTCATTTGGTAGAGAGGTTATCATTCAGTTGCCATTAAAAAATACCTTCCTCCAAAAAGAAAAAGTAATACTGAATTTATTGAATGTAGAAGATATTGATATGTCAAAAATTCAGCAAAATAGAACCAGAGGAAAATCTGATTTTTTAAAAAGAGATATCGATAAATTATTGGATCAATAATGCGAGTAAATTGCTTGTCATATCATTTTTGTATCATGAGCCCTTTGGTTTTTTTAAAACCTCAAAGGGCTGTATTCTTATTGACGATATTAATGGCGTTTTCTTGTTCTTTATTAGCACAAGACACGGTTTCGTCTAGTCGCTTTTTTTCTACTGCCTTAGTAGGAACTCAACTGGATTTACATGAGAAGAAATTGGATTATCTCAAAAATACTTCACACGATTTGCCATTGATGGAGGAAGTCTCTTTCAGGACAGAAACGGACGAATGGGACATCAGGCGACAAGAATATGCAGTGCGTTTGGATTTTAATACCAAACGAGAAAGAAGTTCTCAAAAAAGTTATCATCAATCTACGATTTTGGCTGCTGATAGTAATAGAGGCATGCTCATCCAAAATAGTCTAGAAGATAAATATGCCCTTTGGATAGAATACTTTTTTTATCAAAAAGAGAAAGATATTCGTCAGCAAGAATTACTCATTCTAAAGGATAAATTCAATGTAATAGGCATCCTTGCCAAAACCACAGGTAAATATGATTTAGCAGATCTCATCCGTATAGAAAATGATATGGATAATATGGAAAGTGGTATACAAAAATTGGAATTAAGGATGAAAGAATTGGAAATGATAGTAGAAGACGATCTTTCTACTTCTTCTACCATAACTTTGGACGTAGCTAATTTTATTATGCTATCTAATGTAAAAAATATGCTAGATTCCTTGTCAAATGATGCGAGTGCTAATCCTCAACTTGACATTATAGAAGGCGATATGGCGATGAACATAGCAGAGTTGGATTTGGAAAAAGCGAAGAATAAAAAGCTGTTGGATTTTGTCCAAATGAAATATGCAGGAGATGGAAGCAATACGCCTTATGGCAGAGAATGGTCAGTAGGTTTGGCATTGAATATTCCTATTAAAAATTCTGATATATTGGATATTAGAGAAATAGAATTGAAGCAGTTAGAGATTCAGAATGATTGGGATATAGCGAAATTGGAATTGGAAAAAAGAATCCAAGATCGAAGAAGAAAGCTGAATTCCCTCTTTCAACAACATGAACTTCTTCTGCAACAACAAGCTGAACATGAACAAAACTACTCTTTGGATTATTATACCAAAACAGGTACAGATCCTATGGTAGCATTGAAAATAAAAGAAACACAACTAGAAAAGCAACGAGATATTCTAGATGTAGAAGCAGATATTTATTTTTATTATTTAGACTTATTGGATTATAGTGGTAAACTGGTAACGATACCTTATGTGAATTACTTGACCAATACTTTAGAACGATTTTAGTGAAATTAGTTGATTTGGATAGTGTATGTTAAATAGGTAAATTTTAACATACAAATACATGACTTAAATCAGTTAGTGAATTCGTTTCACTTATTAAAATAATTAATCAACCAATTTAACTAATCAACTAATAATTAACGAGCATTATGAAAAAATACATACTCTCTCTTTTGATTTTGGCACTGTCCATTCCTGCTATAATTGCACAGGATTTGTATGATTTGAATACCGTTACTCAGGTAGAAATTGTCTTTGAGGAAAGTAATTGGGAAAATATATTAGAACAATATTACACCAATGATACTGGCGAAAGATTACTAGCTACAGTAACAATTAATGGTGAAGAATTCGATAGTGTAGGCGTTCGTTATAAGGGAAATGTAACCTATAGTCCTAGTAATGGCAAGAATCCATTGAATATCAAGTTGGATCACATCAAAAATCATGATTATGATGATTATGAAACAATTAAGCTCACGAACGGACAGCATGATCCATCATTCGTAAGAGAAGTATTGTCTTATAAAATCGCTAGACAATATATGGTCGTTCCATTATCTAATTATGCGAAAGTATCTATAAATGGTCTTTTTTATGGCGTATTCAGTAGCTCTGAAAACATAGGCAGCCAATTCCAAAAAGACTATCTATACGCCAAAAAGAATAGACCTCGAATCAAGTGTAACAACAATAATGATGAAGGTCTATTTGCTGGAAGTTCAGCATTGAATTATCTTAATTCCTTAGATTCTGTAGATTACTATGATTCCTACAACATGGATTCTGATACAGGTTGGGCAGATTTGGTCAACTTGATTGATGTGATTACGAACGATCCAGCAGATGTAGAAAATGTCCTAGATATGGACAAAACAATCTGGATGCTTGCCTTTAATAATGTGGTGGCAAATATGGATAGCTACACAGCACGTCGCCAAAATTACTATATGATTGTAGATGATAATGCTATTTTCAATCCAGTACTTTGGGATTTGAACGAAAGCCTAGGAGCTTTTGAATATGATGGATTAAGTAACAATCCTTTGGATGATGTGGCGAGTATTCCATTATTATTACACCAAGGAAATAATAATTACCCTTTATTAAAACTCATCTTAGGAGATGATCGATATCGCAAGATGTATGTTGCACATTGCAAAACGATTTTAGAAGAAAACTTCGTAAATGGCGAATACATCACAGAAGGAAATCAGTTACAAGCGATTATCAATCCAGATTTAATAGCAGATCCAAATAAATTTTATAGCATGACGGATTTTGCGAATAACATGACAGAAACGGTCAATGCAATAGGAAATTCACAAAAAGCGATTGGTATTACAGAACTAATGGAAGCTAGAACACCATTTTTATTAGGACAACCAGAAATGACTGTTACTGCTCCTACGATAGTGGATTATGGTACAGATCCTGCGATCGTTCCACACCTTACTTCCTTTACATTTACTGCTACAGTAAATGATGCTACAGAAGTATTCGTAAAATATCGTTTTGATTTCGATAGAGAATTTATCACCAAGAAAATGTTTGATGATGGAGCTAATAATGATGGAGCAGCAGGAGATGGTGTATATGGAACACAGGTATTTTCACAGATTACAGATATTCATTATTACTTCTACGCAGACAATGCAGATGCAGGAAAATTCTCTCCAGAACGTGCTGCACACGAATATTATAATCTAGATGTAATGGCGACTATAGGAGATGTAGTGATCAATGAATTTCTAGCTAGTAATAATGCTTATGGCTCAGATCAAGATGGAGAATATGATGATTGGGTAGAATTATATAATACAGGTTCTCAAGCCTATGATTTATCTGGACACTTCCTTTCAGATGATGGAGATTTATTAGAAAAATGGGAATTCCCACAAGGAACAACTATCGCTCCAGATGGCTATCTCATCATCTGGTGTGATAGCGATCAGACGCAAACAGGTTTGCATACTAATTTCAAATTATCAGCAGGAGGAGAACATCTCTTTTTTATAGATACAGATGGTGCGACTATTTTGGATGATATAAATTATAACAATGCTACACAAAATATTTCCACAGGAAGATATCCAAATGGTACAGGCCCATTTGGAGAAATGGAACCTACACATAATGCCAATAACGGATTTCTCTCTAGCATAGAAAACATGCCTAATAATGATTTAAATATTAGCATATATCCTAATCCTGCCAGAGATATTTTATACCTCGATTTCTCAAATTTGGATACAGGTGTAAATAGCATTGCGATATTGAATACGCAAGGAAAAATGATGTATCAAGTAGAAGGAAATAATAATGCTATCGAAGCATTAAATGTTAGTCAGTTCGCTACTGGTATTTATTTTATTTCTGTTCAGACAGATGAAGGATATTTTACGAGTAGGGTAGTGGTAGGAAAGTAAAAATTATGCTACAAATAGAAATAGCAAACTTGAATTTTTTGTTAGAAATAATAACTTAAAATAAACTGTTGTTGGTATTGATTTATCAACAACAGTTTATTTTTTATTGGCATTATTATTTATATTTTATAGTTGCATTTAATAAAGGCTAAAATGAATTGTAAAAACTGCAACCAAATAATTAATGGAAATTTTTGTACTCACTGTGGCCAAAGCACAAAAGTTGATCGAATCAATTTATCTAATTTCTTAAGTGAATTATCAGAGGGTATTTTTCAAATTAATAAAGGTTTATTTTATTCTGTGAAAGAGCTATTTCTAAGGCCAGAATATAATATAAGAGCATATTTAAATGGCAAAATAAAAAATCACTTCAAACCTATTGCATACGTATTTATATTATCGACAGTGACGATTTTTAGCTTTAATTACCCTTTTAGAGATGGCGAATTAATAAGTGTCTGGAATTGATAAATGATAATACTCTCTCATTTATAGTTTCTAAAACATCAATGACTTTTCTTATTTTTTACTGTAGAAATGGGATAACAAAACGTTCCAGAATAGAATCTGATAGTGAGGTAATGAAAGATGAAGGAGAAAAATTGGAGGTTGAATATAAATCAGAATACGCCTCAAAAATTGTCTGGAATCAAATAGAAGTATTTATTGGAAAAATATTTTGGGATATAGAACCAGAAGAAAAAGCAGTAAGATATATTTTTAGCAAAGCTAAAATGGCAGAATCAAAAATTGAAACTCCATCTATTAAATCGGAAATAGAAAAAGAGGTAAATACAGAAATTAAAAAGTGGTGGCACTTTTGGAAGTAAAAGCAAATACTAATGAACAAAATTAAAACTCAATTAATTATTATTTCATTAATAATAATTAACTCAATCATTATTACTGCACAAAACCCAACCATAGGTTTACGCTATACTGAAGGAAATGCAAGTGATGGCTATACCTTATTTTCGCCAGAAGAAAATAACAGCGTTTACCTAATTGGTAATTGTGGAGAAAAGATCAACGAATGGACATTTTCAGAACCTCCTGGAGCTACTTGCTATTTTTTAGAAAATGGAACATTGCTTCGTGCAGGAAGGGATTCTTTGGAAATAAGAGATTGGAATAATAACCTTATTTGGTCTTACGCCATGACAGACAATGGTTTTAATCAACATCATGATATAGAGCCATTGCCTAATGGAAATATTCTTTGTATCATGAATGATATCTATTCCATAGAAGAAATGACTGAGGAAGGAAGAGATCCTACTATTACTAATGATAATTTTAAACTAGATAAAATAGTTGAATTACAGCCACAAGGAACGAATGATGCTAATGTCGTTTGGGAATGGAAATTCATAGATCATGTCATTCAAGACTTTGATGATGCAAAATTGAATTTTGGTGTAGTAATAGATCATCCAGAGTTATTAGATTTGAATTATGATAATGGTGCCTTGTTCAGTTGGATTCATTTGAATGCTATTGATTATAATGCAAACTTGGATCAAATTATAGTTTCTGCTAGGAATATGCACGAATTATATATCATAGATCATAGTACCACAACAGCTGAAGCAGCAGGCAATATAGGAGGAAATGCGAATATGGGTGGCAATTTTTTATGGCGATGGGGAAATCCAATGGTATATAAAACAGGTGTTGCAGACGATCAGATATTATTCGGACAGCATGATTGCAAATGGGTGGAATCTGGCTATCTTGATGAAGGAACAATTTCTGTTTTTAATAATCGTGGAGATGGTACAGCTACTTTTAGTAATGTTGGTTTAATTCGTCCAGAAATAATAGATGGCGTTTATACTAAAACTGCAAATATGTTTAATCCTACTGATTTTGAATCGTCTTGGAATGGCAGTATTTTAGGAGAAATAATGAATGATGGTAAAAAATCTGGTGTACAGATTTTATCTAATGGAAATATGCTCACTACGGAGACTTCTAAAGGACAGGTTTCAGAAATAACAAAAGAAGGCACAATATTATGGGTGTATAAAAATCCTTCTGATGTATCGATATACAATCAATTAGATGAAATAGTAACCAATGAAAATCGAATTTTTAGAGCAGTAAAATATCCAATTGATTTTGTTGGTTTTGCTGGACTAAGTTTGAGTACGAGTGGAACAATAGAAGAGCAGAATACACTTTCAGAAAACTGTCTGATTGTAAGTATTTCAGATTATACTGAATTAGAAAAATGGACAATAAATAATCCTATTAATAATGGATTTATTCAATTCAGTGAAAATATAACTGCCGATTTTATTCGTATTTTTAATATAGAAGGGAAACTAATTTTTTCTGATTTTAATTTTAATGGAAATACATTAAAAACGTATTTGAATAATGGTATTTATTTTATTCAAATACAGGTAGAGGAAAGAGTAGAAGTAAGGAAAGTTGTTTTTAAATAAATATTTTGTCTCCCCCCTATTTCTTCGGAGGAGTTAGGGGAGGCAAAAGGTTAATAAGAATAAATCAAGAAATTATCACATGAAATTCAGAGCAGCGAGACACACTTCAAACTTAAAACCTATCATTCACTTTTATCATGAAATATTGGGTTTAGATATTTTAGGAAATTTTGAAAAACACGAAACTTATGAAGGCGTATTTTTTGGAATAAAAGGAGAGTCTTGGCATTTGGAATTTACAGTGTCAGATGACGACGCTGATCATCATCCAGATGAAGATGATCTTTGGGTTTTTTATATGAATGGAGAAACAGAATATCAAGTATTAATACAAAAAATAAAAGCAGCAGGCATACCATCTATTTCTGCTAAAAATCCCTACTGGAACAGGAATGGTACGACCTTTTTAGATCCAGATGGATTTGGTGTAGTGATTTCTAAATATTGAAATATTTATTCCCACCACCTATCATGAAGCACAGACGACTTCGTGAAAATCTGACCAATTGCAGGTGTTGAAAATGGTACGTCTTGTTCTGTAGCAGCTCGTACAAAATTCTCTAAAGGCTCGAACCAACTATGCTGATAAGACAAAGCAAATCCAGCACAATGAAATGGCATTATTTTATCCACTCCCACATCTATAGCTGCTTGCACACTTTCGTCTGGAAACATATGGATAGGTCGCCAGTCGTCATTATATTGACCACATTCCATAAACGCAAAATCAAATGGTCCTAGTCGTTTTCCGATTTCTTTGAAATGCGTTCCATAGCCCCCATCTCCACTGAACCAGATGTTTTCATTTTGCGTTTTGAATGCCCAGCCTCCCCATAGTGATTTCAATCTATCCGTCAATCCTCTACCAGAAAAATGTTGGGTAGGAGTGAAAGTGATATCAATATCATGGAATGTTAGAGTGTCCCACCAATCCAATTCTGTAATGATATCAGCGGCTACTCCCCAGCATTCCAAATGTCGCTTCACACCAAGTGCCACATAAAAATGTTTGACTTTTTCCTTGAGTTTTTGAATACTAGCAAAATCAAGATGATCATAATGGTCATGTGTAAATAAGACCAAATCTATAGGTGGGAAATCATCAATGAGCGACAAGGTATTTTCTGAAAAACGTTTGCTAGAAGTAGGAACCATGGGCGTAGTATCTGGTCCTAACATAGGATCGATAAGCAAGGTTTTTCCATTCATTCGGATCAAGACAACAGCGTGTCCATACCAGATGAATTTGGTTTCCTCTGATGGAGCCATAAAAGAATCTATATCGAAAGCTTCGATAGGAATAGGTTGTTGAGGATACATGATCTTTTTATTAGAAAGTTGCTTATAAATCATGCTAGGAATCTTCCAAATATTGGGCGTAAGTTCTGTTCTTGCTGAATTTTTAAAAGAACCCTTTATCCAGTTAGGTGATTGTTGATACCTTATCAGATCTTCTTTTTTGATGCTTCCTCCGAATTGCTTTAGATACATTGTAATTATTGAATTCGTTTCACTAAGTGCTTATTGAATTCGTTTCACTAAGTGAGCTAACATTGAAATACGCTTATCTAACAATATTACTTTGGAGTATGTTTTAATAGGAGTATATTTAAATCACTTCGCCAATTTTTCTAAAATAACCTTCACATCTTTTTCTTCGAACATCCGAATAACGTTGATGAGCCAAGTCAGTATTTTTCCTGCTGGATGATGAACGATCTTTCCTATTGCTGTTACTTTTTTGTCTACTTCTTGAATGGCTTTTTCTTGTGCGATAGGATCTGTGATTGGAGCTAAATGTTCTGCTGTCATCCAAGCAAAATTTCTTGCTTTTTTAATACTAAATCCAGCGGCTATTTCGTCTTTTTCTTTTCCTATCCAATCCAGTAAAAACATTAATTTAGAAACGCGTGTTATTTTTTCCTGTATTTCATCAGTCAAATTTTTTAGGATTTGATTGACCTTCATGAAATCGATTTTAATACTTTGTATACGATCTCCTGGAGCGAATCGAGCAGCAGCTATACCTAAGTCTAAATTAATGTGAGCATTCATTCCTAAAATGAGATGTTGCATGATGAGGAGCGGTTCATGCTTGGCATGAAAGGATAATTCCCAAGCATGGGAAGTCTTTTTCCCTGCCTTATAATTGAAATAAGCTTGTATATATAAATTAGCAAAAAGAACATCGAAACGTGCCATTGCAGGATTATCTTCGAATTGTTTTTCGTCTACAGCTCGTTTTATTTCTGCAGTAGTTCTTCGATATACATAGGCGAAAATACCTAGATAATTTCCATCATCAATAGTTTCTTGAATGATGGTATCTAAGGTTTTTAAAACCTCATCCATACTTGTAGGTAATCCATTCATTCTTGAAAATACTAATTTCCAGTTTCCTATTCTCCAAATTGTAACAATATCAAACTATTCTTTCTGCCATAATTCAGAATATATAAATTAGAATATTCATCATGACCTAAATCCTCCAAAGGAGGCACTATCCCAAATTCATTAATAGTCGCTGGTACAGTATTGCTATGTCCTATGACCAATACGGTTTTTCCAGCATGATGTTTTTTAATGCGAATGGCTAATTCGTATATTTGGTGGGCATCATAAATAGTGGGTTCTAATCCTAATGCTTCGCAAATAGCTCTGGCAGTTTCTTTCGTCCGTTCATATTGTGAACAATAAACGGCTTCGATATCTGTATCATGTAATATTTCTGCTAAATCTATGGCTCTTTGTTCTCCTATGGCATTCAACGCATCCACACCGTCGTCCCTTTCTGCATGACGAGCAAGAATGACCTGCCCAGATGCTATATTATTTGTTTTACAAGAACTGAATAATAGTAAAAGTGAGCAAGCAAGAATAGTAAAGTATTTCATAGATTATGATTTAAGTCACTGCTATATATAAAGTACATGAATTTATAACTCTATATAATTGAAATACAAGATACAAAAATCTATTCTAAGCGATATTTTCTGAACTATTATTTTACTTAAATAGGAGAATATGAAATAAGGCGACATTTTGGATAGTGGTATATTAATATTAGAAACTTCTTCAAATACTTATTCCTTTATGACAATTCATTGATTTTTTCAATGAATAAATGATCTATGATATAGCCATCTAAATCACGACCAATGTAGCTAAGTATTCTCTGTTTAAAATCAGTTTTGTTTGAAATTAATTTTTCATAAGAAGACTGGTTTACTACTTCTGTAACGGCTTCTTTGATGTGGGGTAAAAATATTTTTTTATGGAATTAATGTCATTAGAGTTATCCACTCCAATGGTTTGGTATACATTAATAATATCATCTAGATTTTTATTGACTCTAAAATAAGATTTAACGATGATTTCTATCTTTTTTAGATCTCTAGTTTGTAAAGCATTTTCATTTACAAAGCTAGTATCTATTTGTTTATTTAATAGATTTAATTCATCGTGTTGATGAATAATAGGAACAACAAATACTCCTCTATCATATGATACATGTATTCCTCCCATTCCTGTTCTAATAATAGCAATACCAGATTTGGGTTTCTTATAAGGTTTCTTAATTAATAAAAATAACAACGAACTACTTATCCAGCCAATTAAAATCCCAAGACCTATTAGTTCATAAGATTCCATATTAAATTTGTTTTTTGGTAATAATTATATTCGCCAACAAGCTAATATCTCTCATAATGAATCTCCGTTCCCCTTAAACTTTCTGAAGGTAATCTTTTGAAAAACATTTTATCTTTTTTGATGACAATTACCCAATTTACATCTTCGTTAGGGCCTTCGTCACTTTTTAAATGTAGAATATTATCCTCTAATGTGAATGTACCAGAAGTAGCAGGAAAAGGACCACCTTCTGCCACATAAGTACCTTCGTCGAGAAACTGGATCCATCGATCTCCATTAGGGTTGAAATGCTTGGAAACCTCCTGATTTTGTTGAAGGAATTTGGTCATTTTCCATTTTTTAATCAGATCCTTTCTTTCTATTGCTGTAGCGCAACTAGAAAAAATAACAGCAGAAAAGGAAAAGAATAATAAATAAAGTGTAATCTTTTTCA